>DHJK01000151.1:7828-15040 GCA_002404295.1 Legionellales bacterium UBA4722 | reverse complement strand
TGCGAGCGCGAGCGAAGCAACCTAGTCTTGTAATGCTGATTAGCACATCTTTGCACTATGCGGCGCTGAAAGACTAGGTTGCTTCGCTCTCGCTCGCAATGACAGCAGGCTGAGTTAAATGGGCTGACTGAATGCTTGCACAACCGCACAACCTAATCCTAACGCATTGATTTATTGAGGTTATCATTAAGATAGATGGGCCACTTATAAGATAGCTATAAGTGGCCCATCTATTTTGATTGTCATTATTAGATGGGCCACTTATAATGTTTCTATAAGTGGCCCATTTAGGAATGCGTATGATTATCGGTAGAACGAAAGAATTGAAGCTCCTTAATAAAGTATACAGTTCTCAAGAAGCAGAGTTCGTGGTTATTTATGGGCGAAGGCGCGTAGGAAAGACATATTTAATCCGAGAATTTTTTGCTAATAAAAAATGTAAACTACTACATGCGACGGGTCTGCAGCATGGCAGTCAAAAGAAACAATTAAAAAAATTTACGGAAGCCGTTTCAGAAACATTCTTAGATAATATAGCATTAGAAGCGCCCAAAAATTGGGAGGAGGCTTTTAATGTTCTCCATAAACAACTTTCTAAATCCCAGGAAAAAGTCGTGATATTTCTTGACGAGCTTCCCTGGATGGCGACAAGGCGCTCTGGATTACTCGAAGAAATAGATTATTATTGGAACCGTAATTGGTCAAAAATGCACAACGTTATATTGGTTGCATGTGGATCATCTGCATCATGGCTGATTAAAAAAATTATAAATAATAAAGGCGGACTACATAATAGAGTAACACGTTCAATTAATTTGCTACCGTTTAATCTCGCAGAAACAGATGAATTTTTAAAAAGCAGGAATATTAAGTTAAATCAAAAACATGTTTTATCTTTATATATGGCATTGGGCGGCATTCCTTATTATTTGAAATATATAGAGAGAGGTCTTACTGCAGAGCAAAACATTCAACATATTTTTTTTACAAAAGAAGCCCCGTTACAGAGCGAATTTAATAAATTATTTGAATCTTTATTTGAAAATGCAGATGCTTATATCGAACTTATTAAATTAATTGCAAAAAGAAAAGAAGGCGCAAGGCGGGCCGAGTTAAAAGTTGATGCGCGTCTTTCATCAGGAGGTGGGCGCTTATCTAGGAGATTACAAGATTTGAAAGAGGCGGGATTTATTGAAGAAAATATTCCATGGGGTCGTTCTACGGGTGAGTACTACAAATTAATAGATGAATTTTGTTTGTTTTATTTGCAATGGGTCGTTTCACAAAAACAAAAGCAATTTACCCAAGATTATTGGCTTAATCAAAGCCAAAGACCAGCGTACTATGCATGGTCGGGATATGCATTTGAAGCGGTTTGCATGAAACATGTGGATCACATTATTCATGCTTTACATATTAAAGCGAGTGGTAAAATAAGTGCATGGCGTTTTATTTCAAGAAAAAAAATAGTCGAAGGAGCGCAGGTCGATCTAGTCATTGATAGAAGTGACAATGCTATCACACTATGTGAGATTAAATATACAGATCAGCAATATACTATTGATAAACAGTACGCAAAAAATTTAAAGAACAAAATAGAAGTTTTTAAAGAAAAAACGGGGACAAAAAAACAAATATTTTTAGCTATGATATGCGCAAATGGCCTCAAAAAAACAACTTATTCTGATGAGCAGATTGATGGTGGTATTGTTGCATTAGACAGCCTTTTCTATAAGATGGATTAGTTTTTTCTAATCATGGTTTTTGACATTTATGTAAAACAAAAGAAGACGTTGGCTTAACGTCTCTCCAGGGCAAGGATTTATTCTTCTGGTGCTTGAAAAAAGATGTTTAATGACTTTGAAGAGCGTTTTTCTATCCAATAACAGGAGAAAGATGTGCAATGAGGTTCGTGAATAGCGATGTGCAAATTAATATTATAGCTTGAATGCAGGTACACAGATGCAAACTCGTGGAGTTTTTAAAGCCGCTGTACAGCGGGAAGTGGACAACTTATTTGAACTGTTTTCGTCACTGGATAGTTCACAAGGCCAACAACCTGTCGTGTCAACTGAGCAGGCTGAACAATATTTAACTATTTATAACGAGCAGTTAAAGTTGCTGTTTCAGGAAAACACGGATGATCAAGCTATTATAACTGATAACGAGAGAGCTCAGATGAAACAGAGATTGCAGCAGCCATACAAGGATCTAAATACCGCAGTAAGTAATTTTCAATATTTTGCTCAATCCTCCCCCCTATCAACACAGAAAGAAATAGGTAATACTTTGTTAACAATCGTTACGGGAGTGGCGGTGGTAGCTATTATCTTTGCTGTAGGTATTCCAATGCTTTATATGATGTTTATGCATCCACTTCTGGTGATAGCGGCTATGCAATCAGCCAGCGCATCCTCTGCTCCTTGGTATCCTTCTTTACATGTATTAGCCTGGAGTACTGCAAGTGGTGGAGTGATTGGTAGTATCTTTGCTTTACCAGCCATATGTTTTAGAGAGTCCCGCGTTCGTTTTTTTAAGTCTCCTGCTGAAATAACTGGCCAACAAGCAGAGAAAATAACAAATACTATTCAATCTCTTTTTGCAGCCTGTTAACACTTGTTGGCGCCATTCAGTTATACAATATTCAGGAATCATATATCACTCTCTACGGTTGCATTTTCAATAATTTTCCAAGTTACATTCCGTGCTGCATTTGATATTTCTATGCAGGGCATCAGTGGAATATAATCCACTCGTTTTTGTTGGGCTAAATGGTTTTTCAATACATCTGCTAATTCGGTGGCGCCTACGATTTTTAACAGATATCCCAATCGTTGTTTCCATGCGAGAGTAGATTGACTTTCAGCAAGGGTAAGTAATTGATCTGACTTCATGCTCTCCTGAAGTTCAGCAAGGACAGTGGCAATATGATTGAGACCACCAGATTGATGAGGAATTGAGTAGGTCCATCGCAGTGCCTTCGGGCGTAGATACCGTGAGCATGCTTTTAGCAGTAGAGATACTTTGTACAGGAGTTTCAGACAAATGTCGATTAGCAATGAAACGAATTTTTACTTTTCCACATTGGATTGATGGTTTGGTACGCCCGTTAATCATGACTTGGAAAACCTGCACAGCTTGATGAGTGGCGCCATGATATCCAGCAGCAGTTAGCAGGCCCACGTAATATGGGCATTGCCAGTATTCCATTAAGTAAGGAATAAAGTGTTCAGCCGGAAGGCAGCCCAAGATTTGATATTCAGGCGGTACGATAACATAAAATCCTTTGGCGGGTGTGGCTAGTAATCTGCTAGCCAACCTCCCAAGTGCAACTAATCATAGTTGCAAATCCTACTTTTTTGAACTATTCTATTAAATAGGCTAAACATGACAAAACAACAAAAATTAATTGAAAAATTTTTACTAAAACCAAAAGATTTCACTTGGAATGAGTTGGTAAAGATTTTAGCTGGTTTTGGGTATAAACAAATTAGCGGTGGCAAAACAGGTGGATCGCGAGTTCGCTTTATACATTCTGAATATCCACCTATCATTTTGCATAAACCACATCCCAAACCAATATTAAAACGTTATCAATTAGAAGATATCATTAACCTGCTTGAACAGGAGAAATTGCTATGAAAGACTTAATGCATTACAAAGGTTATTATGGTTCTGTTCACCTTGATAATGAAGATTTAATTTTACACGGTAAAGTTGAATTTATTCGCGCACTCATTAATTATGAAGCAACAGATGCAAAAGGATTACGTAAAGCGTTTGAAGAAGCTGTTGATGATTATCTTGAAATGTGCGACACGAAAAAAATGAAGCCTGAGCAGCCATTTAAAGGGAGTCTAAATATTCGACTGGGTTCTGAATTGCATCGTAGAGTAGCAATTGCTGCAGAACAACAACATCTTACTATTAATAAATTTATTATGAATACGTTAGAGCATTTTGTTGAAGGATAATAGAGGTGATGGGGCATGCTTGCATAATTGTATTTTCTAGAAATCTGCAATTGTGCAAGCATGACTCCTTAATTATGGAGATCATATAAATGGCACTAGTTAATTATATCTATCACTATACTACAATAGATGCACTTAAAGGAATATTAAAGAGCAAAACTTTATGGCTTTCATCATGCCGAGGATATAAAGACGAAGAGGAATCTAGGCTTGTAGTCTACAGCCCAAATCCATCATATGACTTGAAATCGTTCTGTATAGATAAAAAAATTGGTAGCAAAACAATAATAAGAAAATACAAGTTTTCTTCAAGATTAGAGCTAGAAATTATTTCAGATAGTGATCTTTCATATGTTGATAACTCAATGGCGCTCAAAGGAATTTATTGCAAAGATGATGACACAATGCATTCTGTCAAAAAATTAGTGCAAGATTTTGGCTTCTTTAAAAATGTTTTTATTTAGAGCTAGTGACGAAAATTTTGCGGGGTGACAACTGTGATTTATAAAGTCCAGTGCGTAAAGGAAGGGGGCGCTAAGTGTGGGTCGTGACCAATTATGTAAAAAAGGAAAGGTAAGTTAGCGCGAATATTTATATCTACGTTTTAATTCACTTACCTTAAATAGAGCATTGTATATTGATGGAAGATTTGAAAATTATGGCATTGATTGAAAGTATAATTTCTCAAGCCTGCTTTTATTTTTTCTTCTATAGAAGAAAACCGCGCCACCAAAAATATATTTTACCTTCCCATTGACTTTCCATTAATCCCAAGACATCATAAAGAAGATTTTTGTGCATAGAACATCATCCACAAAAAAGGAAAGCCAGAAGAACACACGCATGTATTAGGCAACTGTTCCTCTGGCTTAGAAAGCGCACCAGCCAAGTGGTACCAACACATAGGCTAGTGCTAACCATCATCGCCCAATAGGAGGCAAAAATGGCTAAAGAGATTTTAGCGGTTTCACAACGTCCAAGCAATCCCGTTTCACAGCTCGCCTATCTGATTCATGCAGCTTTAGAGACGCGAAGTCATCATTCTGATAATTTTTCTACCGACTACAAGCAACAGCTTTGTACACTGGTTGGACTCAGCTTTACTGCTGTACTGACAGAAGGTAGCAAAACAGGGTCTTTTAGGCCTCACATTGCTAATTTCTTACGTTTCCGCAATTTGATTCACCAGCCAGATAAATTTGAACCGTTATCGGTAGCCATATCAGAAATGATTTGCAACGCGATTCTTCCTTTCACAGTTCTTGGTTTTCCACGTTATTACGATGACTTTCTGGTAGCGTTAACACACGCAGTCAGTCCATCGGATGCTATCTCTATTGAGATAAAAAATAGGATGCAGGAAATATTGCTAGCTCTGCTAGATAAATGTAATTGATGTAATAGCATCAAGCCTGTTGATTCATTTCAACAGGCTTTTTCCTATAAAATAATGTTGGGTTTGCGCAATTGCACTTTAGGTATGAATGAGTAATTGCGCAAGCTTGACCCTATTTCTCATCTTAACGCACCCCTGATTGTAAATAAAAATCATTGACAGAAAAGGGTTCATATACTAATGTTAAATATCTAGGAGTCATAAAAGAGGTAACACCACATGACTATTAAAAAAACCATGTCTGCGCGCGAATCATTGAAAAAAGTTTTAAATTCTACTTTTGGAAAATTTGTAAGAGATATTCGAGAATGTGATGAATTGACTCAAACTGAACTTGCTAGACGTATGTGTGTTTCTCGACAATTTATTAATGCTGTTGAAAAAGATAAAGCGAATGTTAGCTTGGAAATGGCGATAAAAATTGCTAGCGCTTTAGGTTATCCTTATGAAGCTTTCGTCGAAATATTTTTAAATGATATGTTAAGAAAATCTGGAATAAAAAAAGTTGTGCATCTTGAATCTAAAGCAGCTTGAGGTGTGAGATGGGTCTATTGCCTTACCAGTTACCATTGACATTCTATTAATCCCAAGATGGTTCTGTCGTATCTTTTAATCAAGCTTTTAGTTAGATGATCACAAATGGGGCTTCAATTAGTCCTAAAGTTGTTTTATTGTTCAGATTTCAGTATAATCAATTCAATACAAGAATGAGCCATTTGTTTTATTTTAAATCAATTAAACCACGTAATTAAAATTTCCGAATGCTTTTCTTTCTATTATTTATTAAGTTACAAGAATTGGAGAAAAAGATGAAAATTTCTATCCTTATTATTGGCGAGTCTCATAATGATTCAATATCATCATATTGGCTTAATCAAGAAATCAGGAAGCTAACTCAAAAACAACCTAGAACTCCCATGGTATTTTGTTATGAGAGACCTGAGGGAGATGAGCTCAAGACATGTATCGATAGCGAACAAGAAATTTTAAATTTATCTACACAAACACTAAAGAGCGTTCCTGAATTAAAACAGTTTCAGCTTGCTTCTCCTGATGAATCCCTTCCTTATTTTCCTAAACATAAAGAAGATGCTATTAAACAAATGCTCATAAAGACACAAATAATAAATCCTCCACTTATCCCTACAGTCGCTAGTGTTTTGTTAACCCACCATGTTTATGGAAATAAAATACAATTATTGACTACGCTATTGCAAACTCAGATTCCTTTTCTAAGTATCGATGATAAAGAATGCAGAAAAAACATATCTCCTTTATCTCCTCTTGAAGAAATAAAAAAAGTAGAATCTGAACGAATTAAGGCAATGGTAAAGAATATAAAAACTAAAGCCATTCCTCAATTGACCGCGCAGCAGGGAGGTATTGTCGTAGTGTATCTAGGTAGTGTGCATGTTAAAAATTTAGCAGCAAGTCTTCTGATGGAGTCTTTTAGCAAAGAATGTGAAATGAATATTATTCCTCTAACATTAATTTCACCTATGTACGCAGAACAGTTTTCACCTTCACCTAATCAAAAATCTAGAACAGGATTACGATCTTATGAAGGGTTTCAAACATTTTATGGTGCATTAGAGGCAAATCAAAAATTAACAAATTTTAGAAATTTCGATGAGATATATTATGGAGTGGAGCACATGATACTTTATTGCACGCGAAATCCAGAACAGCCTGGTCATAAGAAAGCGGTGGAAATTTTTGAGGAGCTAATTGATGCTCATAAACCCTCTTTATTAACAAAAAAAGGGGGAGAAAAAGTAGAAGAAACAAAACAGGCTTCTCCAGCTAGCTTTCATGCATATAAAATATCTGCCAATATAAATG
>DHJK01000151.1:4618-7787 GCA_002404295.1 Legionellales bacterium UBA4722 | reverse complement strand
ATATAAAATAGATATCCCTGCTCCCTCTCGAAGTGATCTTGAAAAATTACTTAGAAGAATAGTTGCCAATGCTATGAGTGTTTCTACATGGCAAGAAGATTTAGAATGTTTGCTAACAGAAAGTACTGTCAATATTAATGCGCAAGACCCTAGTGGTAAAACAGCGCTTCATTTGGCAGCTGCAAAAAATAATATAGATGTGACTCAAGTTCTTTTAAAAAATAAAGCTGATTTTTCTATAAAAGACAGCGCTCACAAATTAGCTAGTGACTATGCAACTGATTCGAATATTTTAAAGCTGCTTTCTAGAAAAGATGAATCACTCATTTTTAGTGGCTGTAATGCGTAACTGATGCCTTTTGACTCATTCTCTTGATTTGTAAGGGTTTATGATTACCCTTCAAATTGAAAAATTGGCTGAATGGTAACAGAATACAAAGGACTGCACGATAATTAACAAAATTATATATGATCGTTTGAAATATAATCATCCTGTAATTGCGATTGCAATGAGCGTCACACTAGCCATTGCTATCCATAATGTTATACCTTGAATAAAAGGCTTAATTCCAACGCTGGCAAGAGTAGAGCGAAGGAATGTGCTACCAATAAGAAATAAAGTTAAAACTAAGGCTTTTTTTGCAATCGTACTAATAAAGATTCCGGGAATATGTAGAGCGGGAACAAAAGTAACTAACGCTGCTGCTAATATAAAACCTAATATAAAAAACGGAAACTTAGGTTTATCCGCGACATGACTGTGACGACTATAATTCCAAACGTAACTTATCAATAATGCAGTCGGAATAATCCAGAGCGCACGCGTTAACTTTACTGTAGTTGCAATTTCAACTGCTTTAGAGCCATATTGCATCGCAGCTCCAATCACAGAGCTTGTATCATGTATAGCTAATGCAGCCCAATATCCAAATTGCGTTTGAGTGAGATGAAAGAAATGACCTATTGGGGGAAAAATAAATAAAGCTGTCGCATTCAAGAAAAAAACTGTCGCGAGTGCAACGGATATTTCATGCGCTTTTGCACGAATGATAGGTGCAACGGCTGCGATTGCACTCCCGCCACAGATTGCTGTTCCAACAGTGATAAGTAGAGAAATAGTTGATTCTGTTTTGAGAAATTTACCAACAGCAAGCCCAAGTAGCATAGTTGTAGTAATTCCAATAGCCGTATACCCAAGGCCATTCAGAAATTCATGACCAATAACAGAGAGGTCCATGCCAGCACCTAATCCAATGATAGAGAATTGTAGCAAGCGCTGAGTTAAGTGACGAGTTTGGACTAAATAGGGATTGCCAAAGATAAGTGAAAAAACAATACCGAGGAACAAGGCGCCAGATGCTGAAATGAGAGGGCTTAAACATAGTATAATTAAAAAGAAAAAAAGAACGCGAACGATGACAGGAGTAAAGATAATTATTTTATCCATTGTTACAGTGTCCAGGCCATTATATTAAATTTATTTGGCATGTTTGCTTTGTGATGCCCTAGTTTGTATGATGATAAGCTGATTGTATATCATTAGCTAAATAATGATATGTTAATAAAATTTGGAATAAAAAAAGCTGTGTATCTTGAATCTAATTGAAAAACTTAAGCAATACTTAAGCGCTTTTGAGGATTGTTCTGTTACTAGACAAGATTATGAAAATGCGGCTGAAATGTACACGCTATGTCGTAAAAAAGGTATTCAAGGATCGAACACTGATTTCTTAATTTGTGCAGTAGCTGTTAATAATCAAATGAGTATTTTTACTACCGATAAAGATTTTACGCTGTTTGCCAAGGTGGTACCTATAAGATTAATATCTTGAATTTAAAGTGGTTTAAAAATAAGTAATGAACATCTCTCTTCCGCAATTAAGTTCAGTTCTCTTGTTGAAAACCTAAGGCGCGAGAGAAGTATATCTTAAGCAAAAAACGTGTCGATTCCACAGCCCGCCATGCTAAACTATAAAAAAAGGAATCAATCATGCGTCAGGAATTTGAAAAAGACCACCACCACACCGCCCTTGACCGTTTATTTCGCTACGCAGAGTTCCTAAAATTCGGCGAAGTCCACATCAAATTCGATCACGCTACTGGCCTCAGAGCCATCATCGCCATCCATAATTCAAAACGCGGCCCAGCTTTAGGTGGTTGTCGATTAGTGCACTACGCAACAAGCGATGATGCCTTGGAAGACGCACTCCGATTAGCTCATATGATGAGTTTGAAAGCCGCAATCAGCAATCTACCTCACGGTGGTGCAAAAGCAGTATTGCTGCTCCCCTCTCATGAAATCCATGATCGTAAAAAATATATGGAAGTGTTTGCAGGCTTTGTACAAGACTTAAATGGACGCTATATCACAGCCGTAGATAGCGGTACGGATACGTCAGACATGAATATTATTGCAACCATTACATCTTATGTCTCCGGGTATGCGACCGCTAACGATGACGGCAATCCTTCACCTTATACAGGTTTCGGCGTGCGCCGAGGTATAGAGGCTGCGGTGAAATTTAGATTAGGAAAAGATAATTTAGAAGGAATACACGTTGCAATTCAAGGTGTGGGTCATGCAGGTTATGCGTTAGCAAAAGAGCTTCATGCAGCGGGTGCACGCTTAACTCTTGCGGATGTAAACCAACCCATGCTTGAACGTTGTGCCGCTGAGTTTGGTGCAACAATTTGCCCGCCTAACGCAATTTATGATGTTGTAGCCGATGTCTTCGCACCTTGCGCTTTTGGCTCAATATTAAATCTAGAAACGATTAAACGCCTTCGTGTTCCCATTGTTGCAGGTTCTGCTAACAATCAACTTGCTCATCAACACTATAGTGTAGTATTACGTGAACACAATATTCTGTATGCCCCCGATTTTGTCATTAATTCAGGTGGTCTTATTTATTGTGCTGCAATGTATGCCCATGCTGACCCTGCTAAAGCGCGCATCCAAGTCGGCGGTTTATACGATACTTTAATGACGATTTTTAATCGATCGCATTTAGAAAATCGCTCAACGAGTGAAATCGCTGAAATGATAGCGTTAGAAGCATTGCGTTAATTTTTTAAATGATATACCAATCATACTTCAAGATGCGAATCTATAACTTAGGTGATATATCAACACAATGTTGCTTAGGGCGCACCTCTCCCCTTGTGGGAG
>DHJK01000151.1:0-4491 GCA_002404295.1 Legionellales bacterium UBA4722 | reverse complement strand
CCTTCGGCGTCGACCTCTCCCACAAGGGGAGAGGTGCGCTAAGTAGCAGCTTTTCGGGATAGAAAAAAGTAAGAATTAAAAACTTACTCTGAGCTCAACCCATCCACATTCTGAAACGCTCGAGGCAGCTTATTGCCACGTCGCCCACGTTCAGCTAAGTAATGCTGCCAATCTTTCACTTTTAATTTTAATTGCTTTTTACCCGATGAGATAACTAATATCTGGTTCTCAGGTAAAACCACTAAATCAGCAATAAATTCTTCGCGTGTCAAAACACGTTTGCCCGGAATGCTGAGGATTTTATTCCCTTTCCCTTTAGTGAGCTCAGGCAATTCTTTCAAAGGAAAAATAAGCAGATGACCTGTGTTGGTTACGGCCGCAATAAAATCAGTCTCTTTATTGGTAATCAATCGAGGCTGCAATGCTTTTGAACCGTTGGGTAAACTCAATGCTGTTTTACCAGCACGATTTTTCCCGTAGAGATCTCCCAATTTGGCAACAAACCCATACCCTGCATCAGACGCGAAAATATATTGTTGATCATCATCACCAATCATCACCCCAATAAACTGCGCATTTGCTGTAGGATTTAAGCGCCCCGTTAATGGTTCACCTTGACCACGTGCAGAAGGCAGCGTGTGCGCCGGCAACGAATAAACTCGACCCGTTGAATCAAGGAATACAGCTAACTGATTGCTACGTCCTTTAGCCATCGCAAGGAATGAATCGCCTGCTTTATAGCTTAAGCTGGTTGGATCAATCTCATGTCCTTTCCCCGCGCGAACCCAGCCCATATTAGAAATAATAACAGTAACAGGTTCTGTAGGCAGAATTTCCGATTCACTAATAGCTTGTGCTTCTTTACGTGTGACTAACGGCGAACGACGATCGTCACCGAATTTTTCACTATCCGCTGTCAATTCTTTACGGATTAATTTTTTTAATTTTGGATTAGATGCAAGTAACTGCTCAATTTCTTCTTGCTCCGCTGCTAATTTTTTTTGATCAGTCTTGATTTGCATTTCTTCAAGACGTGCAAGATGCCGTAATTTAAGTTCTAAAATAGCTTCTGCTTGAATATCGGTTAATTTAAACTTTTTCATCAACAATGCTTTAGGCTCATCTTCATGCCGGATAATGCGAATCACTTCATCCAGATTGAGATAGGCAATGAGCAAGCCTGATAAAATATGCAGGCGTTCTTTAACGATATCTAAACGGTATTGTAGACGTCTTTTGACTGTCGCGAGACGAAATTCAAGCCACTCGGTTAAAATGGTCATTAATCCCTTTACGTGGGGTCTGCCATTTAAACCAATCATATTTAAATTAACACGATAGCTGCGTTCTAATTCTGTAGTCGCAAATAAGTGTGCCATTAACATTTCCACATCCACTCGATTCGAGCGGGGAATGATAACCAAACGTGTTGGATTTTCATGATCTGATTCATCACGTAAATCAGCCACTAAAGGCAATTTTTTATTCTGCATTTGCTCTGCAATTTGCGTTAAAATTTTCGCACCAGACACTTGGTGAGGTAACGCAGTAATAATAATTTCATCTTCTTCCATCATATAAACGGCTCGCATACGTATTGAGCCATTACCTGTGCGATACATCTCAGCGATATCTTTTTTAGACGTGATGATTTCCCCCTCGGTTGGGTAATCAGGCGCATGAATATGTTGCATGATATCTTTTAATGTCGCTTGAGGATTATCGAGTAAATGAAGTAATGCATTCACGACTTCTTTTAAATTATGGGGCGGAATATCTGTGGCCATGCCCACCGCGATACCTGTAGTCCCATTTAATAATAAATTAGGCAAACGCGCAGGCAAGAGAGAAGGTTCTTGTAACGTGCCATCAAAGTTAGGCAACCAATCGACTGTGCCATCACTCACTTCCGCTAATAAAGCTTCTGCATAAGGTGACAAACGCGATTCCGTATAACGCATCGCAGCAAATGATTTTGGATCATCCGGCGATCCCCAGTTACCCTGCCCTTCAACCAAGGTGTAACGATAAGAAAAAGGTTGCGCCATTAGAACCATGGCTTCATAGCAGGCCACTTCACCATGCGGATGGAATTTACCTAACACGTCACCTATCGTACGTGCAGATTTTTTAAATTTTGCTGTTGCTTTCAAGCCCAGCTCAGACATGGCATAGATAATACGTCGTTGCACGGGCTTTAAGCCATCACCAATATGCGGCAATGCGCGGTCTAAAATCACATACATGGAATAATCAAGATATGCTTTTTCTGTAAATTCGCTTAATGGAATGTGTTCAATGTTATTCGTATTCATGTTTAAAGAACCTCTGCTATATTACCTTTGCTTTCAAGCCAACTTTTGCGATCATGGGCACGTTTTTTTCCAAGTAACATATCTAACATTTGATCGGTTTTGTCGTGATGAGCAATAGTAAGTTGAACTAAACGGCGTGTATTAGGATCCATGGTGGTCTCGCGCAATTGCAACGGATTCATTTCGCCTAACCCTTTAAAACGAATCGTATTCACTTTACCTTTTTTATGTTCCGCCGCAATGCGATCCAGTATGCCTTGTTTTTCTGCTGCATCTAATGCGTAATAAATATCTTTGCCATGATCGATACGATAAAGCGGTGGCATTGCAATATAAACATGTCCAGCAGCAACCAGCGGACGAAAATGTTTTAAAAATAATGCGCATAGTAAAGTGGCAATATGCGAGCCGTCAGAATCCGCGTCAGCCAATATGCAAATTTTGCCGTAACGTAACCCTTTTATATCATCAACTCCCGGCTCCATGCCAAGCGCCACAGAAATATCATGTACTTCTTGTGAAGCCAAGACTTGATCTGACCCCACTTCCCACGTATTTAATATCTTGCCGCGCAATGGCATGATCGCTTGAAACTCTCTGTTGCGCGCTTGTTTAGCCGAGCCACCTGCAGAGTCCCCTTCTACTAAAAATAACTCAGTACGCCTGATATCTTGCTCTGAGCAATCCACTAATTTTCCCGGTAATGCAGGGCCGCTAGTGACTTTTTTACGAATGACGGTTTGTGCTGCTTTAATTCGGCGTTGCGCACTTTCAATTGCAAGGTTCGCAAGTGCTTCACCAAAGTTGACATGTTGGTTTAACCATAAACTAAATGAATCCTTCACTACGCCCGATACAAAACTTGCGCATTCACGTGAAGATAATCGTTCTTTAGTTTGTCCAGAAAACTGTGGCTCTTGTAATTTAACCGAAAGGATGTGCGCGCATTTATCCCAAACGTCTTCGGGCGCTAATTTAATCCCGCGAGGCAATAAATTACGGAATTCACAAAAATCGCGTAACGCTTCTAATAATCCTAATCGAAATCCATTCACATGCGTGCCGCCTTGTGGGGTTGGAATTAAATTAACATAACTTTCACTGATAATTTCTCCGGCATTAGGCAACCAGAGAGCTGCCCAATCCACAGTTTCGTGATTGCCCGTAAAAGAACCTATGAAAGGTTCATCGGGAATGCGTTCTGCATCATTAATAGATTCGGTGAGATAATTACTTAAGCCCGCTTCATAATGCCATTCTTCAGATTCATTAGTATGTTCATCATGAAAAGAGACATGTAAGCCGGGGCACAGAACGGCTTTAGCACGTAGGTTATATTTCAGTTTAGCAACTGCAAATTTAGGCGTATCAAAATATTTTTCATTCGGCCAAAAGTGGATGCTGGTGCCGGTGTCACGTTTATTCACGGTGCCGATGATTTTGAGTTCAGATGTTTTTTCACCATTTTTAAATTCAATCTGGTAAATATTGCCATTGCGTTTAATCGTCACTATTAATTTTTTAGAGAGGGCATTGACGACTGAGATGCCGACGCCATGCAAACCGCCAGAAAAACGATATTGTTTATTGGAGAATTTTGCACCACTGTGAAGCTTGGTCAATATTAGCTCAACACCTGTTAAGCCTTCTTCAGGATGCATATCGACTGGCATACCACGGCCATTGTCCGCCACTTCCAAAGAGCCATCTTTATACACGGTGACTTGGAACGCATCGGCATGCCCTTCAACCGCCTCATCGACACTATTATCAATCGCCTCACGCGCCAGATGGTTGGGGTTAATCGTATCCGTATACATGCCCGGACGACGGCGCACAGGCTCCAGGCCGCTTAAAACTTCAATAGATTCTGCATTATAGGATTGGGCTGTTTTCATAGGGCTAGACTACTCATTTTTCGCTGATGAGGATGAAAATATAGTTTTATGAAGCGGTTGTAAAGCTCTTATTGAAAAGTCCATCTATTCAGCGTCCATCCCTCGATGCGTCATTCTGTGAATTCACATTTGAAGTACAGCAGCTGCTTAGAACACCTCTCCCACAAGGCTGAGGGATCGACACGTTTTGTAGCTGAAAAGCTGCATCAATACTGTCACCCCGCACAAATTTTCGTGGTAGAGCTGTTTTATTCTTTAACTCGATCTTCTAGTTTTTC
>DHJK01000166.1:3176-9533 GCA_002404295.1 Legionellales bacterium UBA4722 | reverse complement strand
GCCAAAAGAACACAAGCTTTAATAATTGGGCAACTGTTCTTCTGGCCTATTTTGCGCACCGGCCAAGTGCTGATAACACAGGCCAGTGCTAACCAAAACAACTCATCGGAGAGTCATAATGGCTAATTCAATACTAGCGGTTTCACCACATCCAAGCAACACCGTTTCACAACTCGCTCACCTCATCAATACAGTCTTACAAGAGCGCTGCGAAATCTCCACCGATTCCCATGAAGAATACCATCAAGCACTTTCAACGCTGACAGGCTTAGGCTTTACTGCGGTTTTAGCAGAAGGCAGCCACATCTGGTCATGCAGACCACACATGGCTACTTACCTGCGCTACCGCAATTTTAGCCAGCACCCAGGCAAGCTTGAGCCCTTTTCTCATGCCATCGCGGAAATCACTTGCCGCGCCATTTCTCCCTTCAAAGCATTAGGTCACCCGCTCTATTATGATGATTTTATCTCAGCGCTTGTTCACACGCTTAAATCATCTGACACATTCGATGCGAAGACAGATCAAGGGATAAAAGAAATGATGCAAACGCTCTTTGAGAAGCACGGCTAGCCAAACAGCACCGGCCTGTTAGCGAGTAACAAGAGTTAACAGGCTCGGGCGCATCCAAACTATACCTATTAGACTTCAAGATGCGATTTGTCATCCTGAGCAAAGCGAAGGATCAGCGAAAATTCGAGTGATCCTTCGCTTCGCTCAGGATGACAACCTCGCATCTACGTTATAAACAAAAAATTAAAAACTAACAGGAGCTTTAGTGAAAAAAACATCAACCGTCCATCAACCACATGACAAATTAGTCAAAAAACTGCTCTCTGATCCCGCCATAGCGCGTGATATTTTAAGCCTTTATTTACCACCAGAAGTCTTATCCATTGCAGATTTGAATCATTTAGAGTTACAACGTGACACTTTCATCGATGATGAACATAGAGTCAATGCAGTCGATCTGCTTTTTAAAACCACTTTAAACGGTGAAGAAGGCTATATTTGGATTTTAATAGAGCACCAACGTAAAGGAGATCCCTGGATGCCATTACGATTATTTAAATATATGGCCATCATCTGGGATCACCTAAGAAAAATATCAAAAACTAAATCAATACCCTTGGTTTATCCTATCGTCATCTATAATGGCGAGAAACCCTATCCCTATTCCCTTAACATGATTGACTTGATTGAACCAGCAGCATCCAAAGAGATATTCAAAACACTTTTTACAAAACCCTTTCCTCTAATAGATTTAGCCTTGATTCCAGATGAATCGCTTAGAAAGGAAGCACAAGAGAGGATCAAAGGTACTGTGCTTCTTATGACTCTGAAGCATGCCCATGACAAGTGCATAAAGAGGTTTTTAAAACAAACATTTATAAAAATATTACAACAACTAGATCGGTCAGGTGACAGTGATATAATATCAAATGTATTCCATTATATATTGCATGAAAATAAAGCATTAACAATAGAACAGTTTCAGTCTACAATTAACCAATCTTTCTCAGAAGAAGTGGAGATCAAAATAATGACAGTAGCACAACAGCTTAGAGAAGAAGGCAGAGAAGAAGGCAGAGAACAAGGAATAGAACAGGGCAGAGAGCAAGGAATAGAACAGGGCAGAAAGCAAGGAATAGAACAGGGCAGAGAACAAGGAATAGAACAGGGCAGAGAACAAGGAATAGAACAGGGCAAACTCCAAACCGCTAAACAATTATTAACTGATAATAAAAATCTCAGTAATTCTGAACTTATTACTTGGATTCAACGCATGACAGGGTTATCTCTGGAAAAAATTCAAGAACTTCAGATGTCACAATAAGTATAGTGGCGAATAAAAATGAAAATCAGCGACAGCCGGACACTGACACCGCACTTACAATATCAAACAAAGTGAAGAGCAAAATGACAACAATAGCAGACCAACTTAGAGAAGAAGGCATAAAAGAAGGCAGAGAAGAAGGCATAAAAGAAGGCATAAAACTAGTAAAACTCGAAATTGCCAAACAATTGTTAACTGAAAAGTCGGATCTCAGTGATTCTGAACTTATCCCTATGATACAACGTATAACAGATTTGTCTATCGAGCAAATTAAAGAATTGCAAGCTGATATTGAGTAAATATCAACATCGAAACATAACGCAGCAGCTATGAATACCCTCATAGCTGCTTTCAATTGCGTCCTTATTGTTTGAGAAGATTGTAAATAGCCGAATCTTGAAAATAACTCGACTTTACATTAATACCCGCTAAAAAGTAAATTTCATCTTTGAACATGAAAAGATTATGCGAAAGTCCATCATCACT
Organism: Legionellales bacterium UBA4722; assembly: GCA_002404295.1. GTDB lineage: Bacteria > Pseudomonadota > Gammaproteobacteria > DSM-16500 > DSM-16500 > UBA4722. The sequence goes on along the minus strand of DHJK01000166.1, from coordinate 7,212 downwards.
ATTACTCAGTTCAAAAGGATTATTATTTTCGATATTAAGCGTATGTAAATTAGCTGCAGTGACTTCTTGCAAGTTATCTGCTTTTAACCACCAATAACTTTTCTGATTATGTTCAAATATAAAATAATACGCTTTTGTTGCTGATGAATAAATAACATTATATAAAGCCAAAGGAGTCGTCGCTGATAATTGAGGCACAGCGATTTTATCTTGAATAACTAATGTATTATTAGATTCATCAACGCCAAGCTCAACAATCACATCCTGATTATTCACCATACCGAGTGAAAATAATTTATCTTCGCTAACAGAAAACATAGAACCAGCCCCGCCAATCATAGTATTTTCTGGAACAACGATCGACTTCCAGTTTTTACCATCAGCACTGAGATAAAAGGATGATTTAAATGAACTCTCATCTGAAACATCAATAGCACTCAGAAAAAATTGGTGATGATAAGAAACAAGCTGAACATATAACTTTTTTGGGTTATTGAGTAAAAAATCACTGACCTGCCAATGATCATCCGAATTTAAATTTTTATAATAAATTCGACCATCCGTTCCGACTGCTGCTAATGTAGGATTATCTGATTTACCACTTCCTACCATTGCTTTAAAATCTGAAACGACTCCTTGCCCGCTGAGCTCTGAAGTCACCCACTTTTGACCATCTTTACTCTGTACAAATAAATTCTTTCCGTTCTCTAAACATGAACGGGTATAACCATAAAAATTATTATTAAACCAAATAATCGCTGATAAATATTGGCCGTTTAATGAGGATTGTGTCGTAGGAACTAATTCATTAAATGAATAATAGTCCAGCGTTTGTGGCGCTATAGAAGAAAATACTTTATATTTAGGTGCATCGTAACCACAGGTACTAGCATTATATACAATCAATGTTGGCTGATGATTAGGTTGCCCAACAACTTGTTGTAATACATTGCTCTCCACTCCTTTGATAAGAATCTTATTCTCCGCATAAGAGCTTGTGGTGACAACAAAAGTAAACAAACTTATTAATATAGCAAACATCTTATTTGACATACGTAACCACCCCATTATTATTCAGTTCAATAGTGTACTGTAAATATAAAGAACAATGCAATGTTTTTGTTATACAAGATGCACATAATAAAAATTAAGCCTATGCTTACAGAAAGCAGAAGCCACCTAATGAATTTCAATCACTCGCTCACAACAGGGGATAGAATGTCTCTGGCTCTTTAGAAGATGCCATCTGAGCGCAGGAACTTGAACTTGAGCCTGTCTTAACTATAGAATGTAAAGCGCAACGCAGCTAGTAGCCGAAATTAAGCGCCCCTAAATGGGGTCTTTGCAATATGGCCATTTTCCACTATAATAAAATATAGCCATGTCCATTTTACAATGCGGTAAAAAACAGCCATGAAAAGATATTGCGAACCTTTTATTTATCAAGACCTTAAAAAAAAGATGGTATTTATTGGCGGGCCAAGGCAAGTTGGCAAGACTACGCTTAGCAAAAATCTATGTCATGGTATTTTTAAAAATGGGGTCTATTTAAACTGGGATCTGGATGAGGATAGGCGCGCAATTCTACATAAAGAATGGCCCCAGACAAGCCCGCTCATTATTTTTGATGAACTCCACAAGTATCCTAAATGGAAACAATGGATCAAAGGCATTTATGATACAAGACAAGAACAACAATACCTTGTCACAGGTTCCGCACGATTAGACACTTATCGTCGTGGGGGCGATTCGCTCATGGGGCGATATCATTATTGGCGTTTACACCCTTTTACACTTGACGAATTGCCTGCCAAAATGACTATGCAAGAAGGTTTTAAGCGTTTACTCACATTGGGCGGATTTCCTGAACCGTTCTTATCAAATGATGAACGCGAAGCACGTCGTTGGCGACGCGAACGATTTGATCGAATATTAAAAGAAGATGTTCGGGACTTAGAGTCAATACAAAATATTCAAATGTTAGCTCTTTTTGTTGATGCGCTACGAGAACGCGCAGGCGGCATAGTGACGCTAGCCAATATTGCACAAGATCTAAAAATCTCACCTGTCACCGCCAAATCCTGGTTGTCTGTGATTGAAAGAATGTATATTGCATTTTCTATTTACCCGCTAACTCGCAAAGTGCCGCGCGCCATTCAAAAACCGCCTAAAGTCTATTTTTATGATAATGGCGATGTGATTGAAAATGCAGGCGGACGCTTAGAAAATTTAGTAGCAACCACTTTATTAAAACGGCTGCATTTTATAGAAGATTACCATGGCTATAGAACTGCCTTGCATTATATTCGCGACAAAGAAGGACGAGAAGTCGATTTTGCCGTCGTGGTGAACGGGGTACTTACTGATTTGATTGAGGTCAAAACAACAGATGATTCGATTTCGTCCCATTTAAAATATTATGCAGAAAAGCTTAAACCACAACGCGCAACGCAACTTGTTGTCGAACTCAAGCGCCCCTTTACAAAAGACAATATTACTGTTACAACGCCCATTGAATTCTTTAAAGATCCACCATGGATCGGGCTTGATTGCAAATAAAGGTAATTTATGAATAAAAATGCAAAAACTCTCATTACAGGTCACTCCGGCATGGTCGGTGGTGCATTGGTACGAATATTAAAAGAACGCGGCTATACGCAACTACTCACCCCCTCTCACGCAGAATTAGAATTGCGCGATCAAGCTCAAGTAATGGCTTATTTCAAACAACACGCGCCCGAATATGTATTTCATTTAGCTGCGATCGTAGGCGGCATTCACGCCAACAACACCTACCCTGCTAAATTCATTTATGATAATACGCAAATGCATTGCAATATTATTGAAGCAGCATCTGAATTTAAAGTAAAAAAATTAGTATTTCCAGGCTCCGCTTGCACTTATCCTAAGCTTGCGCCACAACCCATAAAAGAAAGTGCTTTTATGGATGGACTGATAGAGCCTACCAATATCGCTTATGCGGCTGCCAAAATAAACGGCATTATTATGTGTCAAGCGTATGCGCGTGAACGACAGTTAAATGCTATCGTGCCGATGCCTACGAATGCATATGGTGTGGGTGATAATTTTAATCCTGAGGCATCGCATGTGATTCCGGCGTTAATGAAACGGTTTCATGATGCAAAAGTGCAAGGATTATCAGAAGTGGTTTTATGGGGCACCGGCAAGCCATTGCGTGAATTTATTTATGTAGATGATTTAGCGGATGCATTGATTTTTTTAATGGAAAATTATCATTCACCCGATATTATTAATGTTGGTACGATGCAAGAAATCACCATTGCAGAGCTTGCTCATGAAATTGCAAGTATTGTGGGATTTACAGGAAAAATTAGTCTAGATACAACTAAGCCAGATGGTGCGCCCAGGAAATGTCTAGACTCTAGTCATCTATTCACTTTAGGATGGAAACCAAAGACCACACTCAAGGATGGATTGCATAAAATGTACCAATTTCATTATGCCATTACTCCTGCTTAATGTCAGCCCAAGTCAAAGCAGCAAAGAAATCTAATGAGATCGCGGCGATCCCAGAAGTATTGTTGGTGTAAAGATTACATAATTCGATCGCAAGAATTGCCATATACAATGAGCTCTAGACTTGTCCTCCCGCAAGGAATGCCCCGCACTTATTGCTAAGGAATCGACACTTGTTATAGCTCCAAAGCCGCGCCAATACTGTCACCCCTCAAAATTTTCGCCAACTAACTTAATAAAAACAGAAACCTCGTGGGAATATAACTGATGGTTTTGTAAATAAAATCGGGCAATTCATTTCAATACGATTGCCATGAGAGCTACTACTACAGAGGGTAATCGACTCTTTACCTCTTCTTTTAAACATTTGGAGAGGTGACGAGTCGGTCATTGACTATGTTAGCTAAGTTGCATTTCGATTGAGCTTCCTTCTCCTCTTTAACCTTTCGAGGACGGCGTTTAGTGTGTCGGCTTTTGCTAACTTTTTCACATTTCATTTTTAATGTTTGCGGTGGTGATGAACCAGAATTACTATTGT
>DHJK01000166.1:2692-3082 GCA_002404295.1 Legionellales bacterium UBA4722 | reverse complement strand
ATCCACTTATAATAAAAAATATCAGTTGGAGCAAACGATGCAGGTCTAATAAAATCACTACTTTTTCGATGCTTAAATGCGGTATTTAATAGATTTAATGTAGTATTAAAATCTCGATTTGGTATCACTAGTCTATCTTCATTTCGCCCATAACAGCTTTTAAAAAAAGAACCACAAGTCTTATGCAGCAATGTGATTGCACCAGTCCCGAATAATCCTATAATAGTTGATCCTAGAACCGTTGTTACATTAGTCGAAAGTGACATAGCTGTAAACATATGCATTATCGAAGAGCCAATTAGATTTGCAATACCACCCGTCAATAGAGCACCCACAACAGTTAGGAATGTAACTCCTAACATCCATTTCCAATTTTCACTCATAAAGTTA
>DHJK01000166.1:0-2561 GCA_002404295.1 Legionellales bacterium UBA4722 | reverse complement strand
CTAGGTGATATATCTTCATCAATAAAGTTATTACTAGGTGATATATCTTCATCAATAAAGTTATTACTAGGTAATATAACTTCATCACTCTCTAAATTTTCAACATTTAGGAGATCAATTCCTGTAATCCATTGCCAATTTTCTATAGTAAAGTTATTACCAGATGGTGAAGTTTCATCGCACTCTAGACAAGCTTCATCGCTCTCTAAATATATTACAGAATTTATAGTAATCTCACCCTCATTTACTGAGGCAACAAGAATATTCTTGCCGCTCTCTAAAATGTCATTAAGTTCTTTGTATACTAAACCATTTACAGTAATAGATAGGACGCAGCCAGTCTCGTTCGTAACTCGAAACTCCCCTACATTAATCATGGTAATATCACTACGATCTATACCATGATTAACGGTACACGTACCAGAATTGTATTCAATCCTGAATCCAGTGTATTCGTTAGTAACTGTATAAGATAGCAGGTTCATTTAATTAGTCTTCCACCTAAAATTTAATGCAGATAAATTGCAAGGCTCTTATTTTTCTAAAAGTAATGTATTTATCAGTATATCTATTGAGTTAAATGCAATAGTCACCAATTGCTCAGTATATCATATAATGGTTAAACATAGATCATATTTTACTCTTTTTTTAATATGATATATTTCAACGTGTTACAGATCTTTAGGCTATAAACTACGCACAGAACAAAATTTTAAAGCTACTACTTAGGACACCTCTCCCCTTGTGGGAGAAGGTCGGCTTGAAGCAGCTGCGCATTTATAAAACTGATATACCGGATGCAAGTAGCGCGAAGGCGGGAATGACACATTAGTGGGTCGCTGAGCAGTGACCTATACTTCTATCTGCATTTTATTCTATTCGCTGGAATTTGAATTCAAAGTCATATAGTCTATTCTTCCATCAAAAAAAGCCGGCGAGGAATACATGCAATCATCATCTTCAGAGAATCAAAAAGTTAGCCCTAGCGAAAAACAAAACCTATTAAATAAATTTGTAGAGCTTCAACTTGCTTTTACTCTTGCTATTAATGAAGAAGATAGGACAGTGACTAAACAAGAGCGTGAAAGATCTAATTACGTTAAGGCTTGGCTATTACAGGGTTCTGGTCATATTTATTATGAAAAAATGACCGCGTTTAATGCTGAGTTAAGACAATTACTCTATCAACAAAACGGTGCGGCGGACAGCTATTTTCAAGATGCTCTTTGGGGAGAAGCTACAATGAGTTGGGAAGATGATTATATACCGATTCATAACAAGGATGCCAAACCTGGACTTTCAAGCGGAAAAACGGAGTTGCTTTCAACGTTCCTAGACAAATATCCTGAAATAGCTCTTTTTTTAAAAAAAGAATTATTAGCCGATAAGAGTGCGCTTACAGAGATGAATATTGCAATAGAAAAGCTTCTGCAATCCATTGAGGGGCCAAGACAAAAATTTGTCGATCAATTATTAGCGCATCCTGAACACAAGACGCATGAGACCCAGCCCAATACAGCGCCCGCAAATAATGTCACAAGTGGATACCCACAAGTAGACCCCCCGGTTTTTAAAGCATTTTTTGAGAATTACAAAAATCTACCTCCCAAACCTTTGGAAAATAAACCACCTGCTACAACTGTTATGACAGTATTTCCTCCTAAAGCTACAAGTGCGCCGGCAAAAATGTCAGCAACGCAATATAGCGCTGCATTTTATAAAGCATTTGTAATAGCTAATCCAGGCAAACAATATAATAACGAGACGGAAGAGGCTGGAGAGGAGTTTAATAAGGTATCTTTAGAAAGAGTTATTAAGTTGGTGTAATTACAACGTTCTCATTTGCAATAAAGAACGAAGCACTGCTTAACCACCAATCTTAAACAAAGAAACTAACGCGAGGATTTTAACAGGGCTGAATTCTTTTTGCGACAGAACCAAATTAAATGCGCATTACCTATTTTCTACAAGTAGAAGTTGATCTTAATGGATCTAGTTGATTAACACATTTAGCATATTCATGGATGTTGGATACTTTTTTATTTATTTTTTTAAAATTATCGTTAAACAATGCAGGATAGTCAGTTAAAACACCATATATAGCAGCGTCTAATTCATATTCCAATGTGTTCGATGATTTATATTTTTTCTTTGTTAATTCGATTTCTTCCTCAAACCTTGTTAGAACTCGAGTAAGCGGTGTCGAATTGGAAAGTGGATCCGAGCGTGAAAATAATTGACTTAATGGGACTTTTGCCGCTTCTTTTTCATAACAATCTAGAGTTTTTTTAAATGAAGAATGAGGTGATTCACTCGCGGTGGCAGCTAACATTTCAGTTAATTTTTTCTTCAATTCAACTAATTGTTTAATACCTTGAAAAATAGAATTTCTAAACAATGCTTTAGTAGTGCTATCATAAGGAGCTGATCTTAATTCATCGAAGGGTAAATTAGAATTAGAGAAATGTTTTTTTATTCTGCTCTCATCGGGTTTCGTGCATTCAGCTAAGTTATGTACGTTCCAAAAACCATGGCGCAACTCATGTCGAATAACATATCTT
>DHJK01000163.1:11377-14826 GCA_002404295.1 Legionellales bacterium UBA4722 | reverse complement strand
TAGTCTTAGCTTGACGCCTATGGTGCGGGCAAGCTCACGATTGGAGCAGTGAGATTTGCTGAATAGTTATTATTTCTCCTTAAAAAACGTCTTCCCAAACAACATCACAGCCCCCACGCAAATCGCGCTATCTGCAATATTGAACGAAGGCCAATAAAAATGAGAAACGTAGAGCTGGATGAAGTCGGTGACTTGCCCTTGGAGAATTCTATCAAGCAAATTTCCCAATGCACCTCCAACAATTAAGCTTAGCGCCACCCCACTCCAAGTATCGCGTCGTGACAGACGACTTAACCATACTAAAATACCGACGCTTACCACACCTGAAATGGCCCCCAAAAACCAAACTTGCCAGCCCGGTTGATTTTGTAAAAAACTAAACGCCGCCCCTTTATTAAAAGACAGCGAAAAATTAAACCCCGGCGTCACCGCTACAGGCGCATACAGGCTTAAATATTTTTTTGCTACATATTTAGTGCTGTAATCCAGAACTAATACTAACGCTGTCACCCATAACCAGCAAAGCCCACTGGCTCGTAACGGTATTTTTATTTTTGTGCTTTTAGGCATAAAATCTCTCTTCACCTGTCCCATCCACATTTTCTACACATCTCACACACAACGTAGGATGCTTCGGATCTTTACCAATATCAGCGCGGCGATGCCAGCAGCGTTCACATTTTTCATCAACAACACGCTCTACTTTCACCCATAAACCAGGCACATCTGTAACAACAGCATCCGTCAAATGTGAATTTGCTAAATGCACTTCTGCACTCGATGTAATCAACACAAAACGTAATTCATTTTCTAATTTGTCTAATTGCGCTTTTAATTCTGCATCACAATACAAATACGCTGCACCTTCTAACGGCGCACCTAATTTACCAGCCGCACGTTGATTTTCTAACTCTTTATTCACCGCATCTCGCACTAATCGTAATTTTTCCCAAAAATCTGCATTCATCTCAGCATCATCCGAAAGCACAGCCAAGCCTGTATACCATGTATTTAAAAATACAGATTCATTGCGCTTGCCGGGAATATGTTGCCAGATTTCTTCAGCGGTAAAACTCAATATAGGCGCAAGCCAACGTACCAAGGCTTCAATAATATGAAACAATGCCGTTTGTGTTGAACGACGTGCGAGACTATCTTCCTGTGTTGTATATTGGCGATCTTTAATAATATCCAAATAAAAACTACCCATATCCACTGAACAAAATTGATGGATTTTTTGATAGATCACATGAAACTGATAAGTATCATAGGCCTGAATAATTTCTTGCTGCACCAAACGCGCTTTGTTAACCGCCCAACAATCTAAGGCCAGCATTTTATCCTGAGGGACTAAATGTTTTTCTGGATCAAAGCCTGCTAAGTTAGCCAATAAAAAACGCGACGTGTTACGCAATCGTCTATATGTTTCTGATGCGCGTGTTAACGTTTCGTCGGATACAAAAATATCACTTGAATAATCAATGGAAGAAACCCATAACCGCATAACATCCGCACCAAATGACTTAATAATCGTATCAGGCGAAATCACATTGCCTAACGATTTAGACATTTTACGGCCTTCCACATCGATGACATAACCATGCGTCAAGACAGCTTTATAAGGCGCCACATCATTCATTGCAATCGATGTTAGCAATGCTGAATGAAACCAACCCCGATGTTGATCGGATCCTTCTAAATATAAATCTGCAGGGAAACGAAGTTCAGGTCGTGTTTGCAACACACATTCATGCGACACCCCCGACTCAAACCATACATCAAGAATATCATGGCATTTTCTGTATTCATCAGCATCAGAACCTAATAATTCTTTTGCGTCTAAACTAAACCAAGCTTCCACACCGTTTTGTTCAATACGTTTTGCAGCTTCTTCCATGAGTGCAACAGAATCCGGATGCATATCACCCGTTTCTTTATGTAGGAAAAGCGCAATCGGCACACCCCAAGTACGTTGACGGGAAATACACCAATCAGGACGATTTGCGATCATGGCTGAAATACGATTTTCACCCCACTCTGGAATCCATTGTACTTGCTTAATCGCTTCCAGTGATTTCGCTCGCAAATAATTTCCATCTAAACTCACAAACCATTGCGGCGTCGCACGAAAAATCAATGCAGTTTTATGGCGCCAACAATGCGGATAACTGTGAGTCATTTTTGCTAAATGTAATAACGCACCATGGGATTTTAATTCTTCAATAATAAGATCATTCACTTTAGTCACGTGAAGACCTGCAAACAATGGAGTCCCCGCAACATAACAACCATCATTACCCACTGGGTTATCCATCACTAAATTATGCTGTTTACCAATAATATAATCATCAACACCATGCGCAGGCGCCGTGTGCACTGCACCGGTACCCGCATCAAACGTGACATGCTCACCTAAAACAACAGGGACTATGCGCTCATAAAAAGGATGTTGTAATTGAATTTTATCTAATGCTTTACCTTGCAGCTTTCCAAGCACACGATAATTTGTGATGCCATAACGCTGCATGGCTGTTTCCACTAACGATTCCGCCATCAACAAGCGTTCTTTACCATCGCAATCAACTAATACGTAATCATGATTTGGATTTAACGCGACGGCTTGATTCGCAGGCAATGTCCACGGCGTCGTCGTCCAAATAGGGATTGAAATAGAACCATGACCACTTTCAATATGTTCAAAACACGCAAGAAAAGCAGCCTCATCCACGACACGAAAACGTACGTCAATGGCAGAGGATGTTTTATCGATATATTCCACTTCCGCCTCGGCCAACGCGGATGCACAATCCAAACACCAATGAACAGGCTTAGCCCCTTTTTCCATATGACCATTTTGAATTATTTTAGCGAGGCTTCGCACGACATTCGCTTCATATGTAAAATCCATGGTGAGATAGGGATTTTCCCAATCAGCTAATACACCTAATCGTTTAAATTCACTACGCTGAATCTCAATTTGACTTGTCGCATATTCTCTACACTCTTTTCGAAACTCACTCACACTTATTTTTTGCCCTGGTTTACCCACTTTTTTCTCTACATTCAGCTCAATAGGTAAACCATGACAATCCCAACCCGGCACATAAGGTGCGTTAAACCCACTGATCGTTTTTGATTTAACAACCATGTCTTTTAAAATTTTATTAACTGCTGTGCCCATGTGAATATGCGCATTGGCGTATGGAGGGCCATCATGCAGAATAAAATACGGACGGGATTTGCCGAGTTCACGTAATTTTTGATACAGATTGAGGCTTTCCCATTTTTTTAGCATGTCAGGTTCTCGCTGAGCGAGATTGGCTTTCATTGGGAAATCTGTAGTAGGTAAATTTAAAGTGCTTTTATAGTCTGTCATGGTAGTTCTTCTTTATTTAATAGTTAAAAAATTATTATTTCATCATGCAATGCCGCTTAGGACACCTCTCCCC
>DHJK01000163.1:10030-11223 GCA_002404295.1 Legionellales bacterium UBA4722 | reverse complement strand
TTCGGCGTCGACCTCTCCCACAAGGGGAGAGGTGTGCTAAGCAGCGCTTTATCTCAACTTAGCAAAATAATCCCGCGCCTGCCCCGCATCAATCCACATCTGATCCTTCAACAAATCCAAATTATCAAACCGCTCTTCATCCCGCAGTTTTTTCAAAAACTCCACCTCAACCTGCCGCCCATAAATCGTCTCAGCAAAGTCAAACACATGCACTTCCAACAATGTTCGTGTCCCACCCACCGTAGGGCGTGTCCCTACATTCGCAACCCCAGCCAACCCCGTCTTCGCTATCCCATGCAACCGCACCACGTAAATACCTTTTACCGCGGTCTCCTGCCGATGTAAATAAATATTCGCCGTCGGAAACCCTAACACACGCCCAAGCTGATCACCATAGACCACGCGTCCCAACATACAATAAGGGCGCCCCAGCAACCGCTCAGCCAGCGCCTGATCCGCAACACCTAACGCCTGCCGAATCCGAGTACTACTCACTCGCTGACCTTCAATCAGCACGCGAGCCATGATTTCAACCGTAAAACCCAACCGTTCCCCTGCATTTTTTAATAAAACTACATCCCCCTGCCGTCCATGACCAAACCTAAAATCATCCCCTACGATCAAATGCTTTACCTTAAGTCGGCCACACAGTATCTCTTCAATAAATGATTCAGCAGTCAATGCAGCTAACACAGCATCAAAACGCAACACACAAACCTTATCCACCCCTGCTTGCGCCAAATAATGAACCTTTTCTCTAAAGCGCGTTAAACGAGGGACTGGCGCACCACGAGCAAAATATTCAGCGGGTTGCGGCTCAAAAGTCAGCACTAAAGAGGGTAAACCTAATGCCTGCGAACGATCTTTAAGCAACTTCAATAAAGCCTGATGCCCACGATGCACCCCATCAAAATTACCGATGGTTGCGACACAACCCTTAAAATTAGCTGCAAACGTGCTCTTATTGCGAATGATCTGAATTGACACAAACTACCTATACTCTTATTAACAAGAGAAAAATCTCAGATTGAAATATGAGATGAAGTATACCCATTTGTTGACCATAGATCGATGTTGTTGAGATGTTTTTTAGCTGTTGCGCGAGTGATACCGCTTTAATCGTGAACGTGTCCTCTACTCTCGTCATTGCGAGCGTGAGCGAAGCAACCTAGTCTTTTCAAAGCTGATTAGTA
>DHJK01000163.1:7280-9974 GCA_002404295.1 Legionellales bacterium UBA4722 | reverse complement strand
ATTGAGGCTCAAAAGCAGCGCTGAAAAGACTAGGTTGCTTCGCTCACGCTCGCAATGACGAGGATTGAGGCACATTCACGATAAAAGCGTGCTGAATATTAACCCATTGATAAATATAACTACCACATAAAAACACCTCAACGCCTCAGGCACTTTTTTTAAAAGGTGCTATAATTAAAAGTATCATTACAACCGCATAGCCTAAGAGACTAACACTATGAGCGCAGCCCCCTCTAGCATTGACTCAACTACAGCTGTTGCCCGCAAGCCCATGGGTGGAAGTACTATGGCAATGCTTGTCGATTTTATGATTGGTATCTCTGGCGCACCCCTGAACACACCTTCAACAGATCGTGAGTTAGTTAACGGCATTCTCATGAATGATAAAATAGGCACTATGCAAAAAAACATTGAAAGCCTTCAAGCTGATAGAAACAGCGTTTATGGTATTCAAGTGCAAGTTGCCGAATTAGAGCCTAATCTTAAAGCAAATACACTAATCAAACCTGAGACCCAAAGCCAGTTAATCGGCCGAATCAATAATCTCTTGGACTTAGTCAAACAAGGCATCAGCATTGACTCAAGTCTGACTGTATTAGATGAACAAGCATCTGAACTTGCGGCTCAACTTCTTGCATCACTGAAAGCCCATTTTTCAGAAAAACCGGCAGAGTCATCAGAAACAGTAAATCGCGAAACAATTGCTAAAACAGTTGATGAACGTACAACAGAAACAGATCGATTAGTGAGAAGCTTTACATCTTTATATAAACAGATTATTAGAACATACGTAGAAACACGTGACGCCCTCCCTGGAACGGGCCCACTCAATCTAAAGCCTTTAAACACACTGTCACCGCCAAAAGCCGATGCAGAAAGCCCAATCCCTCGGTTAGGTAATGAGTGATTAACACTGTGCGCAGGAGATCTTAATTTAAAACTAAACTTTCCACTTTCTGCGGGATCAACAAATCCCGCGGACGCACACCCGTGAACCACAACCCCGCCAAATAAATCACTACAGAAGACGTTAATAAAAATAACAAATGCGTACACCGCCACCAGCTATCACTGGTAACCCACTTTTCAATATCCCCCACCCCAAACCACAACCAAACCGCAAGCACACTATTTGATACCGCAAGTCTAATACCAAAAGGCCGCCAACCCGCACGCGGCTGATAATGCGTTTGTTTTCGTAAAAAATAATATAGATAACCTGCATTAACAATCGACGCCAGCGAGGTAGCCAATGCAATACCCGCATGCGCAAATGGCCAAATTAATACAAGATTAAAGACCATATTAGACACCATCGCTATAATGCCCACACGCACCGGTGTACGCATATCTTGTTTGGCATAAAACCCTGACGCTAAAATTTTAATTAGCATAAAAGGCGCAATACCAATCGCAAACATACTCAAGCTCTTACGCGCCATCATCACCGCATGCGCATCAAACTGACCATGTTGAAACAAAGTGCTTAATAAAGGGCCTGATATCAACGCAAAAACCACACCGGCTGGAATGCCCACTAACAAAACACACCGCAGCGCCCAGTCCAATGTCATAGAAAAATCGTCATGAGCGTTACTCGCATGATGGCGTGATAGGTGCGGCAAGATAACAGTAGAAATAGCCACGCCAAAAATACCCAGTGGAAATTCCATCAAGCGATCAGAATAATAAAGCCAGGACACACTGCCTACGACAAGAAACGATGCAAACACAGTATCGAGTAATAAATTAAGCTGCGAAACAGAGACACCAAACAAAGCAGGCACCATTTGTTTTAACACCTTACGCACACCGGGATCACGAACATTAATCTTAGGCTTTGGCAACAAACGCAAATGCTTTAAGAAAGGCCATTGAAAAAGTAGCTGCACAATCCCCGCCACAAAGACGCCCCAAGCCAAACCTGTTATCGGCACAGCAAGATTAGGCGCTAACCAGATCGCGGCGCTAATCATTGAGATATTCAAAAAGACAGGCGTGAAAGCGGCCACCCAAAAACGGCTATACGTATTTAAGATCGCACCCGAAAAAGCCGTAAGTGAAATCAGCATTAAATAAGGAATGGTAATTCGCAGCATGGTCACTGCAAGCTCATAGCGAGGACCAGTAGTCTCAAACCCTGGCGCAAACACACGCACAATCAGTGGCGTAAACACTTCGCCCAAGATAGTCACGCAAAGCAAAACAAAACCTAAAGTCCCCGCAATCGAATTGATAAACTCACGCACTTGCTCAGGCGATTTATTTTTTTGATATTCAGATAAAACAGGCACAAACGCTTGTGAAAATGACCCTTCAGCAAACAGCCGCCGCATAAAATTAGGTATTCTGAAGGCAACCGAAAATGCATCGAAAGCACCAGCTGCACCAAATAATTGAGCCGTCACCATATCACGAAGAAACCCAAAAATACGTGAGATGAGGGTCATGCTGGCAACAACCGATGTTGATCTAAAGAGACTTTTGCTCATTATTAGCTCAGATTCAAAAGAATACTATCGTATCATGAACACAGCAAACTGACTATATACTCTTCACAAATGGGCGGTATAGGATTACTGTATTAAGGCAGCGCGTTCTTATCATGAACGTGCCCGAGCCCGCGCGCGTGCCCGTCTTTTCCTGCGCCATATCTGGGGAAAAGACGGGCACGCGCGCGCTGAGCTATCCCCA
>DHJK01000163.1:1532-7232 GCA_002404295.1 Legionellales bacterium UBA4722 | reverse complement strand
TCGCAATGACGTTGTTTATTAGTAAAAATTTGTGGGGATAGCTCAGCACGCACGCGGGCTCGGGCACGTTCACGATTAAAGCAAGACACACCTTTCTAGAGTGCCTAAAAAACACTCAGTATTCTACAAAACCTAAAATTGACATTCGCCCAATATACAGGCATATTACACCCCTTTCATTTTAACTAAATACCGCTGGAGGAATACCTTGGCTAATATCGCATCTGCTAAAAAGCGCGCACGTCAAGCAGAGAAACACAGACAACATAATGCAAGCTTACGTTCTATGGTTCGTACCTATATCAAAAAAGTATGTGCTGCCATTGAAGCAAACAATAAAACATCGGCTGAAGAACTATTCGCTAAAGCCCAACCTATTATCGATCGCATGGCTAATAAAGGCATCATCCATAAAAACAAAGCTGCTCGTCAAAAAAGCCGTTTAACAACACAGATTCAAAAGATCACTGAAGGTGCTGTTGTTGCATCCAAAGCAAAAGCTACTAGCAAATCTAAGCAAGCTAAAGCTGCTCAGTAAGCCTTTCTTGATATAAAAATGTGTCATTCCCGCGAAAGCGGGAACCCATCCAGAACAAGCCACCAAGCAATGAAAAGCTCTTTGAAAGTTAAGTTATCAAGAAGCTAAATAAGGTTAGAGGCTAGTTACGATGGGTTCCCGCCGTAGCAGGGAATGACACGTTAACAAGACAGGCACGTTCAAGATTAGCGCAGCGGCAATACCCTTTCACTATTTGCACCGCCATTTCTTGTTCTTTGGGAGAAAATGGCGTACAATTTAGACATTCACTTACTAAATTGGCGTCCAAAATGATTACGCGTTTATTGCAACTACCTGATGATGAAAGCTTTTTTCTTTTTGGAGCGAGAGGCGTTGGTAAAACCACCTTGCTTAAGAATTTGCCCTATTTTTCAAATGCAATCTACATCAATCTATTAAAACCTGAGGAAGAAAACCGATTTGCTCGACAGCCTAGTGAGCTTGCGTCGATTGTCCACAGCATGCCTTCACATGCTCGGCACGTCATTATTGATGAAGTTCAAAAACTGCCTAAATTATTAGATGTGGTGCATGACTTAATAGAAACAACGCACATTAAATTTATAATGACAGGTTCAAGTGCACGCAAATTAAAGCACGGCGGTGCTAATTTATTAGCTGGCAGAGCGTTTGTTTATCATCTACATCCTTTTTCCTATTTAGAAATAAAAAATGAGTTTAACTTGCCTCATGCGTTGCAGTTTGGACTATTACCCAAAGCCGTTGATTATCAAACAACTGAAAAAAAACAACTTTATCTTGAAGCCTATACGAATACGTATCTTAAAGAAGAGATATGGGCAGAACAATTTATTCGTGAACTGGATCCATTTCGCCGATTTTTAGAAGTAGCAGCTCAGGCAAATGGCAAGATTATTAATTTTTCAAATATCGCAAAGGATGTGGGCGTTTCAGATAAAAATATCCAGAAATACTTTTCTATTTTAGAAGATACGTTGCTTGGATTTTTTTTAGAAGCTTTTCAGCATTCCTTTCGAAAGCGATTAAGCAAAAGTCCAAAATTTTATTTTTTTGATCCTGGTGTTGTTCGGGCACTCACAGCGCAATTATCACTGCCGCTCGTTGAGAGCACCAGCCAATATGGCGATGTTTTCGAACATTTTATTATTTTACAATGTAAATACCTTGCTGATTATTATCATCGTGAGTATCGATTTTCCTATCTAAAAACAAAAGATGATGCAGAAATTGATTTGGTGGTAGAGAGGCCTGGATTGCCACTGTTATTTATTGAAATTAAAAGCACTACCAGTATTCAATCGTCCCATTTAAAAAATTTAAAAAATCTTTCTCACGATTTTGGTGCGTGCGAAGCGGTTTGTTTTAGTCGTGATACATACTCTAAACAAATAGATGGGATTAAAATTTTTCCATGGCAAGTGGGTATTGAAACTTATTTCGCTTTATAGCACGCTCGCCTGCGCCGCCCATGCCAGTTTCAGACTCCCCCTATTTCGGCCCCCCTACTTCTGGGTATGTTGCGTCTGGGCCTACTACCCCCTCATTTTGAATGCGCTTATTTTCTGCTAGTGATTCCGAATCTGCTCCTCCTAACAAGGTATGTTTTAATTGACCATCAGCAAGATTCCCCGCAGTAATATTTTTCATAATTTGACACAGCAGAGGGTTGTTTCTATATGGAGACTTTTCCTCAACAACATCATGCTTTGCCGAGACATCATAAATCCGAAAGAGATAAGCATCATCTATATTTCGGAATACTTCTATAATTTTCAGCAAATCTTTATTATCACTGCGCATAACATTATTATTTAGCTGATACAAATCATACAATGCTCGACCCATCTCATTAAACAACCCAGGAGTACGATTTTTTCTTAAACATTCACGAAATTCCTTTATTAATAAATCATTCGACTTAGCTGCATCCAAAAAATAGTAGAATCCCTGAATAACTTGACATCCAGGTTTTCGAGCTAGAAATTCAGCCATTTCTTCAGCAACAAAACCCGTAGAAATAGTAGTCTTATGATATAATAAAGTTAAACCGCGTATTGCTGCTACTATATCTGGGACAGGATTCCTATCCATACAAACATCTTGGAAAAAAGATTGTATAGAACGGCTGAACCTTAAAATTCCCGGAACATGACTGAACGTCTGCTTATATGTACACAAAACATCACAAATGCATTCTATAATGGGCACCATAAAACGATCATCAGTAGCATCATCCCCTACTTTCAAAAAATACTTATATGTTCGTATTTCATTTTCAGTAAAACCTGCGTCACGCAATCGAATGATACAGTCGCTAATACAATCAACAATCTCAGGACGATTCATGAGAAATTTTTTAATTTCAAAATTTAAACACCCTTTCTCTTCAAGTTTGTAAAATCCATTAACCATTCTCGCCATATACGAGGGATCATCAGTAGAATAAGTCAAACCTTGAACATCTTCAGGATGCCTCTTAATATATTTTAATCCTTCCTGAATCTCTACATTATTCGGATTACTTTTTATGGCATTTACTACTAATTGATTAACACTATATTGTTCTGCAACACAACCCAAGCATCCACTTATTAAAAAACTCACTCCTCCCCAAACAACTGTGGCAATGCCAACAGAAAGCGCAGATATACCTACGATAGGTAAAATAAAATAAGCTGGCACTGCGAGAACCGCACAAGACGCTATTGTCAAAACAGGATGTCTTTTAATGTAACCCCATATCCAATTAATCATAAAACCTCAGCTTGAAGCATTAAGGAAAGAGAAACAGTAATTGTTTATATAATATACTATTATAACGAATATATCAATATTGAGAGCGACTCCTTGTCAAAAATGACCTTATAACAGATTGAATACATTATAAAAAAAGAAATTAAAAGTATTCTTTAACATAAAATAGCAACGTGGATACCAAGGTCCCCGTTACAGATACCTCGAGTCCATCAAGACTCTGTGATACTTATCATTTTCTCCAATGCTCTTCTTGCATTCGTCACAACCCACTGCTGCCCACTCACATCAAACCGAGTTCGCGAACCGACAAACTCATCCACTACATCACCCGGTTTCACTTTATTAAATTCGGGCACCTTCCCCTGTCTTAACAAATCAAGCACTGCCACCAAATGTGGCGGATCATTCCGCGACATCGTAGCACACCCGCAACCACGTTTTTTAAATACATCATCAGGAATTTCACTCAGATTGATGACCTGAATATTTTTTTTCTGACACGCTTCTTTTAAGTTTTGTACCATATGATTTTCAGTACCAATCGCATACTTACCCACACCCGATCGATCATTCACTACTTCATCCCACAAATACGCGGTTGAACCATAACCATCCGCAGCCGCAACCACTTCTCTACGGCATTCTGGATGCACCAACACACGATAGCCTTGCTGTTGCCAATAAGCCACCATCTCAGGCTGGTAATAACTATGCACACCGCATTCACTCGCAAATAAAATTAGCTGGGCTTTATCAAACCGTGCTAACACATCCGGTGATTGTTCTGATAGTTTAAAATTGACAGCAGCTTGCCCCGCGGGCCAATACGCAATTTTTTCAGGCGGAATACCTAACCAAGCTGCGACATTTTCTCCCATATGCCGATCAGGAATAAATAAAATTTTCTTGTTTTTCTTCAAACCCCATTCAAATATTTTTTTAACATTCGAACTGGTACAAACAGCACCGCCTTGTGCGCCTGTCATTGCTTTAATTCGACCAGACGTGTTCATATAACAAATGGGGAGAATCATATTCGCATCATAACGTGCGTTTAATTGATCAAACGCGGGTTGCACCATAAAATCTTTGGCCAACATCTCCATCGTACAACCTGATTTTGGATTGGTAATATAAACCGATTGATCATCATGCGCTAAAATAGCGATAGACTCCGCCATAAAATGCACGGCAGATTCCACAATCACTTTCTTTTCAGGATGTTCCACCGCCATCAACGCTAATTGATAAGAATCTCCAATCGTACCGCCAAAATAATTAATAATTTTAACAATCTCACCACCCATATAATAATGCGCGAGCAATAAGAGCGAATCACCAAAATGGTCGGCAGCCGCTTTCATATAAGGCTCCATCCATACCAGCGTGGTCATCATATCGCGATCGGGTAAGGCTTGATATTCCTCAGCGTAAGGCAAAAATTCCTGTTGATACCAATCCAGCGGATAATCATCCTGACACACTTGCATATCCGGTTTATAAATTAAATTAGTCGCTTTCGGTGTAAAATGCGAATCAGTACTCATGGTGTTTCCATCCTGCTAAATTCATTAGCTCTGATAATTGATTCCTGTGCATGGTTTAATTTCACCGTAAAATCTTCGCGATAATGACCGCCGCGACTTTCACAACGATTTAAAGCAGAGCGCACAATCAATTCTGCAATCAAAATAATATTTCTTAACTCAATCAAATCACGCGTAATCGCGTATTTCCAATAATATTCTTCAATCATGTCTCTACGGGCTAAAACCAATTTCAATTGATCACGCAAACCGGCTTCCGTGCGAATGATGCCGGCGTATGAACTCATCTCTCCACGCAACCCCCGCCAATGCACACTCAATTGGCTCGCGCGACGCAAATCAACAACGCTTGCCGAATCCCAATCACTGATTTGACGTTGTAATTTCAGGGGTTTTTCTATCATCTCACGACTGCAATGCGCGGCTGCACGCCCCATGACCGTCCCTTCTAATAATGAATTACTAGCTAAACGATTCGCGCCATGCAGCCCCGTAAATGCTGTTTCGCCAATTGCAAATAATCTTTTTAAATCTGTTTTTCCAGATACATCTGTTAACACACCCCCACCCATATAATGCGCTGCAGGGACTACAGGAATCATGTCACGGCTTATATCTATGCCTACCTCTAATAAGGTACGGTAAATATTAGGAAACCGATTCTGTAAAAAATCTTTATCCAAATGTCGAATATCTAAATAAACATAATCATAATTGCCTTGCTCAATTTCAGTGAAAATAGCACGCGCCACTACATCACGCGTTGCCAATTCCATTTTCTGCGGCGCATAACGCTGCATAAATCGTTCTCCATTCTCAGGAGAACGTAAATAAGCACCTTCACCGCGCAATGCT
>DHJK01000163.1:0-1414 GCA_002404295.1 Legionellales bacterium UBA4722 | reverse complement strand
ATTAGAATGATAAAATAAAGTAGGATGAAATTGATAAAATTCCAAACCTCCTACACGTGCGCCAGCTCGATAGGCCATTGCAACACCATCACCTGTTGCCACATTCGGATTAGACGTATAACGATAGACTTTTCCCGCGCCACCGGTTGCAAGCACCACGATATTCGCAAGAAAAGTGTGAATCAAACCCTGCTCTTCAGCAAGCACATAAGCACCCACTACTTCAGGAAATTGAGCGGGCTGATGTGACTCTATTTGCGTAATCAAATTAATGGCTGAATGGCATTCCAACAATGTCACTTGTGGTAGTTGCTTCACTTGTAAAAGTAATGCATTAATAATGGCTACACCGGTCTGATCACCCACTCGATAAATACGTCTTACTGCATGACCTGCTTCGATCCCACGCAATAATGTATTATTTTCATCACGATCAAAAATAACACCGTGTTCATTTAAATAATCAATACTCGCAGATCCCTGCTCTAAAATAGCAGTCACAGCCTGCACATTGCATAAGCCATCACCCGCAGCCAAGGTATCAGAAATATGTTGCTTAACATCTTCCGGCACTGCCGCCGCAATACCACCCTGCGCATAATAACTATTCGATTGATGTAACTGGCTTTTTGCCAAGAGCGCAATGCGAATGTCAGGATACAATGTGACTAATTCTAAAATATACGATAAGCCAGCAACGCCACTGCCAATCACCATGACATCGAATTGATAACGCTGACCTTGTTGTGTGATGGTATTTTGCATGTTAAAACTCACATTTTATCGATAAATCAACACTACCTGCTGAATGGGTTAACTTGCCTACAGAAATAAAATCAACGCCACATTCTGCTGCAATCTTGATGGTATCGAGCGCCATATTGCCAGACGCTTCGGTCGCCACTCGTCCTTTACAGAGCGTTACGCATTCTGTCATCAATGCTGGTGACATATTATCAAGTAAGACGCGCGTCACTTTATGCAAGCCTTGCTCTAACACCACAGTCAACTCTGCCTGCGTACGTACTTCTACAATAACGGGACATTTCTGCAGAATATCATCGGGTAATGTCGCGAGCGCTGCTGCCATCCCGCCTAATATATCAACGTGCGTATCTTTAATCATAATCGCATCATATAAACCTATGCGATGATTCACGCCACCCCCACACTGTACTGCGTATTTTTCCAAATGACGAAAGCCAGGTGCTGTTTTGCGCGTATCTAAAATCCGCGTTTGGGTATGTTTTATTTTTTCAACATACTGTGCTGTTAATGTGGCAATGGCACAGAGGCGCTGCAAAAAATTCAACATGATGCGCTCAGCCATTAAAATAGTGTGCGCTGATCCTGTTAATGTGACTAACGTTCCACCTGGCTGAATAACATCACCATCGTTGTAATCTGACTGCAT
>DHJK01000200.1:10499-12066 GCA_002404295.1 Legionellales bacterium UBA4722 | reverse complement strand
AACTTTGTTTTTCTTGGTTTTTTTGCTTCTTTTGCTTCTTTGTGCTTCTTTTGCTTCTTTTGCTTCTATTTCATCACTCTCTTCTAGCATGAATATATTCTCCTTGTTTTTGAAAAACCCAAACAATATTAACTATGGTGTTACATTTTAATTGAATGCTAGTTACCATGCTAACTCATTCATCACTCTGCATCACGTTACTAAGAGCCCATGAGCAAAGTACCGACTTATTTTTGCTTATTTTTAATCGCACTGCAAGAGAGATGATTGTACGTTTAGCTAATGGCAAGAGATGATGCTATCTCACCAAGCGACGTTCATGTTTAACATCTTTATGTTGATCAACACTCAGCTTTTCTCCTAGTATGTGTGCTTTATTAAAGTATTCAAAATCATATAGCTCAGCTTGATTGCCACAACGTTCCTGCATGTGTTTTATTATACGATCTTTACTATTTTCTTCTGTCGTTTCAATAACATCAGGCATTGTAATAATATGCTTTGTTTCAAATTTTTGTTGATAGGCTGGAATATCATAGTTTTTGTAATGTATAATATAAACTTCATCCTTATTTCTTAATTCCTCATCCATCATGGCTCTAATATCTGTAGTACAAGTATGATAATGATGTAAATCAAGGTAGCCTATATGCTTGATTAACCCTTGAGGGTTTTTATAATTCTGACGTAAATTTTTGAAAAATTGTTTTGCCTCAGCAACTGTAAGTCTACTTTCAGGTTTTGCATTTAGCATTGTCATAATGAATGCTCTTGCATTATCCGTGACTTCTTTAGACTGTAATCTGTTTTTAGGGGTTATTCTTTCAGGTGAATACATAATAAAAATATTAACATTACCCTTTTCCGGCCAATATCCTAACCCCAATATTTCAGCTAGCATAATTCCTAGACCAAAAACATCTGATTGATAACTATACACTCCATCCGCACATTCTGGTGCCATATAATAAATAGCATTGCTACCAAATTTATTTTGTTCAACATATACAGATTGCTGATCTTTAGTTAAATACACAGATAAGCCAAAATCAATTTGTCTTACAGCTGAAGTCTGAGCATGAATCAAACAATTATGACGTTTAAGATCACCATGCACTATATTATTTTGATGTAGTTGATCTACACTATCAATAGTCGATATACAAACATCAAGCCAGTGTGTTGCAGCCATATTTCTATTGGTAGAAGAAAAATCATTTAATGAGACTCCAGGGGCTAACTTCATTAAAATTTCATTTTGATTTTCACCCCTTTTATTTTTTCTATAAAGATCAAATATAAATTGATTAGCTACCTTCAATATTCCTACTTCAGCATCAGCACTAGGCTTTGCTTCTTTTATTATTTTGTCTGCAACATATTCATTACTAAAGCTTTGCGCAATTTTAACAACCGCATAACCGCCTGCGCCTAGGTGACAATTTTGTCTACGACCCCTATAAATAGAATAATAAGTGTCGCTATCTGTTCTAATGATGTCCCATCTTGCATCTTTAAGTCCAAGCTTTATTAACTTGTATTTTTTAATTCTTATTCCTATAGGTAA
>DHJK01000200.1:0-10397 GCA_002404295.1 Legionellales bacterium UBA4722 | reverse complement strand
CTATAGGTAAGTTAAAAGATTTAATTTGTGCTTGCTCATCTGCGCTATATAAATTTTTATTTTCTTTTAAATCAGCCGTATTTACTTTTGATGGGAGATAGTATGCAGTTGTTTCTGTTTTTATCTCTTTAATTTCTGCCTGCGAAAGTGAAGTTAAATTGGTTTCTCCTTCTTTCTTATCTATTTGAGATTCAATAGGCAGCATAACAGTTGGCCGGATTTTATGACATGCTGTGGCTAGTTGGTATGCACTTCTAGCTAACTTTCGGCGAGACCCCATTACAAAAAGTCCAAAACCACCCAGAGTTGCAAGGCTGGAAATACTATATAATGATACTTTAGCAGCCAATACTGCTGCGGGGATAATACCAGCAGTGCATAAGGTTATGACTAGCGCCCCAGCAAGCAATGTAACCACACCCGCTATTCTTTTCCAATCACTTGATTTGCCGTTGTATTTATCTGCTTTGTTGAATAATGCAGAAATATAAAAATTTGCTTTTTCTGTACCTTGAAAACGTACACAGTATTTTGCATATTGCAGGCATACTACCATTTCTTTGTATTTTTCTTCATCTACATTAAAGAGCGGGTCAGAAAAAAAGGGGGTTATCATACCGTTTATCGTATGAAACATTCCCTTTCCTTTGTCAAAAACATCTTTACCAGACGGATATTTTTTCTTAATCTCTAGTAGATCAAATAGCTCCATTAAATGTGTATTAATTTCAGTTAAATAGTTCAGTGACAGCGTAAATTTTTTTATTTTCTCATTATCATCTAGTATGTTCTTTAAATTTAAACATTTTTTTTCTAAAAGAGTCGCGACCGCGTCATCTGAAAACTTATATTTAGTAAAGCATTGATGATATTCAAGCATTGCATGCAAGGCAAGATCTAATAATTGATACTTTGTTTTATCAAATGATTTAAAATACATAAAAAGCTCTTCGCCCTGCCCTGGCTTTAAATGTTTTTTCAGAGCATCTTGATTTCCTGGAGAAATAGCATCAAGAAGATGATGATCAACCGCTACTGATCCTGCAAGCATTGCTAGAGCGTCAGCAAGCCTTTCCCAACCGACTGTTTTTTTCTCGAGTATTTCTGCACTATTAAATAATGCGAGAACATATAAGCCTGCTTTATTATTTTTTTTGTATTCCACAGCATATTTTGCAGCACGAAGACATTGCGTCAGGTTATTGCAGTCTTCTTCATCCATTTCGAGGAGATGATCATAATCAAAGATAAAGGGCGCTATGATATCACTGACACAGCTGGAAACTTTAGTCCCATTAATGAAAGTGCGATCGCTATAAGAATTTTCTATCTCTTTCAATTCAATATCTAATTCATTTGCATAAACTAAAATTTCAGTCAGATCATGGAGTGATTGAGTAAATTTTATAATTTTATCATCCTCATTATTTTGAATGAGCGATACTAAATATTCATATCTTTTTTCTAAAATTGGTATAATCAAACGCGTAGGATATTTTTTTTGGCTTAGAGCAACTTGGTATTCTAATAGTGCTTTCAAAGCAAGCTTGAATAATGGAAATCTTGATTCATTTTGATTTTGAAGTGAAAGAATAAGAGTATCTAGATTTTGCCTATTTAAATATTAAGAGAATAAGTCATTATCTTTAATCCATGTGACTAATGTATTATCTTTATTTTCAGGTGCTTCATTTTTTTCTTCATGAAATTTTATGTGTGAGGCTGTCATAGTCACCTTTTTATTTAAATAAAGTTTAAATTGTGCTGAATGGTTCACGGCCTGTTATGGTCTAATCTAGTCTATTCAATCCGGCAGATCACGTAATTACAGAGCATTATATAATAACATGCTCTATTTGTATACAATTTCTTGATTGAATTTTTCCTGTACTTTAAATTTTAACAACGGGTAGCATTACTGTAATATATTGAATTTTAAGGTAATTAGTAACTATTACGATTGAGCCTGCGGGAGTCGCTGAATAGTTACCTTATTTTCTAAATAAATTGCAACCTGGTCGAGCAAATCAATGGCTTCGCTATCAAACCAAACAGCATCAGGCCAGCTGCGTAACCAGGTTAACTGTCGTTTTGCTAATTGTCGTGTTGCGATAATGCCTTTCTCGCGCATTTCATCAAAAGTTAATTTACCTTCGAGATATTCCCAGATTTGTCTATATCCTACTGAACGTATGGCAGGTGTTTCTAAATTTAAATCAGCGCGTGAAAATAATCGTTTAACCTCATCGATTAAACCCGCATCCAACATTTGGATAAATCGTTGCTTGATACGCTCATGTAAAATAGAGCGATCTTGTGGCGCCACTACTAAATAATGAAATGCATTATCTGTTTTATTTATTTCTTGATTGTCGTGCCAAGTCGTTAAATTTTTTCCAGTTAGTACGTGTACTTCTAACGCACGTTGAATACGCTGACTATCTTGCGGATGAATACGCTGCGCTGCCACAGGATCCACTGTTGCTAAACGACTATGCAAAGCTGGCCAGCCTAAGGTCTCCCCCTCATGTGTTAGCTTCAATCGTAGCTCTACATTTGCAGAGGGCATTTTCGCAATGCCTTGCTGCAAGGTACGGAAATATAGCATCGTTCCGCCGACCAATAAGGGGATTTTACCTTTTGCTTGAATAACTGCTATTTCACGTAATGCATCTTCTCTAAATTGGGCAGCTGAATAAGGATCTTGAGGTTCACGAATATCAATTAAATGATGCGGGGCTATCGCTAAAATATCAGCGCCTGGTTTTGCTGTGCCAATATCCATACCGCGATATACCATGGCAGAATCGACGCTGATAATTTCGAATGGATATTGCTGCACTAATTGTATAGCGAGCTGAGTCTTGCCTGAGGCTGTAGGCCCCATTAAGCAAATAACACAAGGTTTTTTAATTGCCATTATTGTCCACGCAAAAATAATCGATCTAATTCAGCGATAGAAAACTGTGTCCATGTGGGGCGACCGTGATTACATTGACCGCTATGCTTTGTGTTTTCCATTGAGCGTAATAGCGCATTCATCTCAGGGATAGTTAGTTTTCGTTGTGCTCGCACTGCGGCGTGACATGACATTGTTGCTAAGCAGTGGTCGATACGTTCATCGATTCGGGTGCTTTTTTCATTTTCAATTAAATCAGAGGCGATATCACGTAGTAATTGTTCGAGATTACTATCGCGCAATACATCAGGTACTTCACGAATAACTAACGTTTCTTGACCCATTCTCTCTATACGTAAACCCATTTGCTGAAATGCTTGTTCGTGACCATCAAGGATATTCATTTCACGTTCGCTTAACTTGACTGTTAAGGGAACCAACAATGGCTGCGAGATTAATCTACGCTCTGAAAAGTTTTTCTTAAGCTGTTCGTAAAGCACTCGTTCATGCGCCGCATGCATATCTATTAGAACTAATCCTTCTGCGTTTTCTGCGAGAATAAAAATATTACGTAATTGCGCTAATGCAAAACCCAGCGGGGGAATTATTGTATCTGCCTGCTCTTGTTGAATTAAATTTTCTGCAACAAGAGGGGCATGCAAATGCTGATAAGCTGCCATTTGTTCGCGCACCTTAAAGGGCAAGGTTCGCTGCTCAGGGATATAGGAAGAAAATGATTTTTCTGGATGTGTGTGCCTTGGTTGCTCGGCTGGAATTGTAATTTCACCCGTGACTAAATTCACCGCGGGCGGGGCAATACCGCATTGCCCTGGACGTATATGCGCTAATGCATCTTGAATGCTATGAAAAATAAAATCGTGCACTAAACGGCTTTCACGAAAACGGACTTCATGTTTAGTAGGATGCACATTCACATCGACTTGTTGTGGTTCAATATCTAAAAATAATACAAAGGCAGGATGACGATTACCATATAAAACGTCTTGATAAGCTTGACGCACTGCGTGATTCACTAACTTGTCTCGCACAATGCGGCCATTCACATAAAAATATTGTAGATCCGCGTGCGCTCTAGAAAATGTAGGCAATGCAACCCAGCCAGATAATTTTAATCCAGGCATTTCACTTTCAATCTTTAAGACATTGTCCATGAAGCCTTGACCGCACAAGCTACTCACGCGCTGCTCGCGCTCCACTTCAGAGTGTGCGGCGCGATATTGACGCACCAATTTTTGATTATGTTTCAGCGTAAAATTCACATCAAAAGAACTAAGAGCCATGCGTTTTATTAATTCATCAATGTGTTCAAATTCAGTTTTTTCGGTACGTAAAAACTTTTTACGCGCGGGTGTATTAAAAAATAAATCACGTACCTCAATCGTTGTGCCTTGTGGGTGTGCTGCAGGGCTTGATTGCAACTCTTGCTCGATGCCCTCACCCTGCACTTGCCATCCAGTATTATTAGCAACTGCAGATATCAGCGCTAATCGTGACACCGAACTAATGCTGGCTAATGCTTCTCCTCGAAAACCTAGTGTGTTTATTTTTTCAAGATCATTTAATTCTTTTATTTTACTAGTTGTATGCCGACTTAGCGCTAAAACTAAATCATCTGGATGAACACCAGAACCATTGTCACGTACGCGTATCAAGCGCATACCGCCTTGATCAATATCTAAATCAATTTTTGTTGCACCCGCATCTAAACTATTTTCAACCAATTCTTTAACGACTGAAGCCGGACGTTCTACGACTTCACCGGCAGAAATTTGATTAGCTAAAATACCACTTAACTTTTGAATACGACTCATCAAGCACCTGCAATTGCATATTTTTTCTGATAGTTTCGGATGCCGTTAAATATAGAAACGGCCATTTTTTGTTGATAATTTTTATCGCGCAAACGTGACTCTTCTCTTGGGTTCGAAATAAAGCCTGTTTCGACTAACACAGAGGGGATATCCGGTGATTTCAAAACCATAAAAGGGGCTTGCTCAACACGACGATAATGCAAGAGGGTCACATTATCGATTTCATCCAGCAAAGCACCGCCTAAACGCAAGCTATCAGTGTCTGTGACTGTCTGTGCAAGATCGATTAGTACTGAACGTAATAAAGGACTTTGATCCTCTAATGAATTGAATGCAACGCCGTCTAACTCTGAATAATTGTCGCGTCTTGCCAACCATCGAGCTGCGATACTGGTTGCACCGTTTTTGGATAATGCATAAACCGAAGCTCCGCTGGCCCAATTATTGAGGAATGAATCTGCGTGAATAGAGATATAAATATCGGCCCTATTCTTTCGGGCATACACTAGACGATTATGCAAAGTCACATAGTTATCATTACTTCGAGTTAGCACTGCACGCATTTTCGAAGTTCTATTAATTAAATCGGCCAATTGTTTTGAAATTTTCAATACTACATCTTTTTCTTGGACGCCCGAGGGGCCTATAGCACCTGTGTCTTTTCCGCCATGACCCGGGTCAATCACCACTATAAAAACATGATTATCTGTCAAAACTTGCGATTCACTTTTGGCAACGATGGCAGGCTTAGTCGCAATAGATGGAAATGGAAATGAGTGATGTTTTTCAGTGAGCTTAATTTTTTCAACATTCTTTTCCGATACAACCAAAGTCACGCGTACTTGCTGTGTTGGCAACGGAGTTGTTATTTTAAAACGAAATGAAGAATTAATATCAAACACAAGCCTCAGCACATTAGGTACAGGCGCACCGCTACGCACATTTTTGATTACCGAATTAGAAAAATTAAGTGATTTTAATTTCATGGCTAACTGGGCATTAGGAAAATCAACAACCAGTCGATCTGGATGCGCTAAAGTAAAAATATGAGGCTGGCTAGGCACTGATGAATTAATGATGATTTGGGCGGATAAAGCTGTATGAGGCACTTGAATACTTGTTATTTTCATAGGCGCCGCATGCGCCAAACTTGGCAAGATTGTGATAACCCAACCTAACACTACCCACACTAATCGCCATTTATTTATCATGTTGTAATCGCTGCAAAATAGTTTCACCGTCCGTTGTTTGAGCCATCAATTTTATTTCACGACTATCACCCTGTATACTAATGTAACAAGATACGTCGGGCACAGGCAATAAACCGTCCCCCTGTTCTGGCCACTCTATAATACAAATGGCTTTTGGAATAAAATAATCTTGAATACCCATCGATTCAAGCTCATAAGGACTCTGCAATCTATACAAGTCAAAATGATAAACCGTGCATTCCGAGAGCTCATAGGGCTCTACTAATGTATAGGTAGGGCTTTTGACTCGACCTTCATAACCTAAGCCTCGTAAAAAACCCCGCGCCAATGTGGTTTTACCCGCACCAAGTTGGCCATATAAAAATATCAGCCTGTTGTGATTAATATCACGCAGCGTTGCTTGCGCAAGCTTCTTGCCGAATAAATGCATACTTGATTCGTCAGGAATAAATTTTATATTCGCTTTTTTTTCCATTTTAAAGATTCACCAACTGCCGTAAAAAAGGGAATAAATCACTCGCAATCATGCCTCGCTCACCTTCTTTTGCCGCCAAATCACCAGCTGCAGCATGCACTAGAACACCTAATTTTGCAGCAATTGGTAACAACAGGCCTTGCGCTATCAATCCACCAATCACACCGCTTAATACATCGCCCATGCCTGCTGTTGCCATGCCAGGATTCCCTGCTTCACATAATGCCGCTATACCATTTTCTTCCACAACTAGAGTGCCCGCTCCTTTTAGCACAGCAATACCTTTATACTTCTTTTGTATGGCTGTTGCTGCGGATAAACGGTCTTGCTGAGAAATTTCCTTTTTCATCTGCAATAATCGTGCTGCCTCACCCGGGTGGGGGGTTAGCACCCAGTTCGCGTAACTGATGCGTTTTTTTGCTAGCAAATTTAAAGCATCTGCATCAACCACCAAAGGTTTTTTACTTTTTAATACACGTATCCATATTTTTTTAGCCCAGCTTGACTGACCCAACCCCGGCCCCAACACAACTACCGTTGCTTTAGCGAGCAAAGGCGCCAACTCTTTGGCGTTATTAATGCCATGACACATTATTTCTGGTCGAACCAAATTTAAATTAATGGCATGTTCGGGCCGTGTTGCCACGCTTACCAGACCCGCACCCACTCGCAATGCCGCTTCAGCCGCCAAACGAACAGCCCCAGAAAAACCAGTGTCACCGCCTACCACCAAGACATGGCCAAATAAACCTTTATGGCAATCTCGTGGCCTAGCTTTAAGATACTGGGCAAACTGCGCTAATTGCAGCTTTTCAATTGTCATATTTTGCCTCGCTTGCGACTAAGCATACTTAAGATAATCGTCGTCACTAAAATTGCCGCGACTACGCTGAGCGCTATCAATATAGAAAAAGTGATCCAATGTGCGAGCAACATTTTTGCTCCAATGAATACCAATACCAACGCGATGCCATATTTTAATAAATGGAAACGTGTCGCCATATCTGCCAATAAAAAATAAAGTGCGCGTAACCCCATAATCGCAAACATATTGGATGTAAACACAATAAACGGATCATTGGTCACTGCAAAAATAGCGGGGATACTGTCCATAGCAAAAATTAAGTCGCTAATTTCAATTAAAATCAAAACTAAGAATAAAGGTGTAAGATACCAAAGCTTATTTTGTCTGACAAAAAACTTTTCTTCATGATACTGTTCCGTGACATGGAAATGACGACGCACCCAGACAATAAGATAATTTTTTGAAAAATCTTTTTCAGCCTTTTCAGGAAAAAGCATCTTGATGCCTGTCAACACCAAGAAAAATCCAAATACATATAAAACCCAATGAAATTCGGTGACCAGCCAAGTTCCACCTAATATCACTAACAAACGAAAAACAATGGCGCTTAATACGCCATATAATAATACACGACGCTGATACTCTGCAGGAACAGAAAAATAGCTAAATATCATGACAAAAACAAACATGTTATCAACCGACAGCGTTTGTTCAATCACATAACCCGTAAAAAACTCTAACGCTTTTTGATTTGCAACAACAACACCTTGCGTGCCTGAAAGATACCACCAAAGCAATAGACCAAAAGCAACTGCGCAAGAAGCCCATAGCATGACCCAACCTAATGCTTCCTTTGCTGAAACTTTATGTGATTTATGTCTATCTAAAAAGAAAATATCAAACGCTAGTACAATTATTATAAAAGCAAAAAAACCAAGCCACATCCACCAAGAGCCGATTGAATACATAATCACTATCCTTGTTGATTTTAACTATTAAGAACGTCCTGATTTAATAAATGCGTTCGGTAATACTTCAGCTCTTCTATCGATTCACGGACATCATCCAACGCTAAATGTTTAGAATCTTTTTTCACGCCGCCATATACCGTAGGCGCCCAGCGTTGTGCTAATTCTTTAAGTGTGCTGACATCCAATAAACGATAATGAAAATATTTTTCCAACTCTGGCATGTAGCGATATAAAAAACGTCTATCTTGATAAATGGTATTGCCGCATATCGGTGACTTGCCTGCAGGAACGTATTGTTTCAAAAACTGAAGCATCATCGCTTCCGCCTGTGCTTCTGTCACTGTGCTTTCTTTAACACGCGTCACCAAACCGGATGCATTATGCTGCTTAGTGTTCCAGGCATCCATGGCATTTAATAACTCATCGGATTGATGAACCGCGATAACGGGTCCTTCCGCCAATACATTGAGCTGTGTGTCGGTGACTATAATAGCCATTTCAATAATACGTTCTTTCTCTGGATCAAGACCGGTCATTTCTAAATCAACCCAGATCAAGTTGTCTGCGCTATATGTCATATGGCTCCCTCATTAATGTGTTATGTATTCTATCAGTCAGCGCAATGTATTAGAATTGCTTCCTATAAAAAACACCACTATTGGGAACTCTATGCTTAATGATCTAGTCGCTATAGCCATTGCTTATTTGTTTGGCTCGCTCTCTACAGCTATTATTGTATGTAAAATCATGAAGTTACCAGATCCCCGCTCACAAGGATCGGGCAATCCTGGAGCGACGAATGTATTGCGCTACGGGGGAAAGAAAGTCGCTATAGTGACCTTATTAGGGGATATAGCTAAATGTGCCATCCCTGTCTTACTCGCAAAATGGGCTGGGCTGGATGAAACTGGGTTGGCACTTGTGGCTTTTGCGGCTTTTTTGGGGCATCTGTATCCTGTATTTTTTCGTTTCAAAGGGGGTAAAGGGGTTGCGGCAGCGTTAGGGTGCTGGCTTGCACTGGCTTGGACTGTCGGGCTTCTCTTGCTTGTGACATGGCTCTGCATTGCTATTGTTACGCGCTACTCTTCATTAGCTGCGCTGGTCACTGCACTTATTGCACCTTTTTATGCTTGGTATTTTACCAATGAAACATTTGCTATTATGACTGGATGTATGAGCTTATTTCTTATATATCGCCATGCAAAAAATATTCAGAATTTGTATAAAGGCAAAGAAAGTAGAATTGGTAAAAAATAAACGAGAAATTTCACTTTTCACTTTAAAGGATTAAAGAATGACATCACGTAACTCACTTAAATTAAGTTTAATTAGCAGTGCCAATGTATCACATATACTTGGACTAGAGTTTGTTTCAATGCTTGAAGAGATAGAAAAATCTATAGAGGCAGAGGCAGAAGACAAGCATTCCCCCACCCCCTCGAGCACAGACCAAGCAACCTATGGTTCAACTAACAACTATCCTGCGACGATTCTCTCACCCCCCGTCCCTGATTCCTCCAAACATGAAAACCGTCCTGCAACTGAAAAAGACACAACAGTAACTGATGCATTTAAGCAAGTAATCGCAAGTTTAGAAAAGCTACCTATTCTCTCAGAGTTAAAGAGAGATGACGAAAGTGAATTATCTCAATCAATCAGCTCTCTCCAAATGCAAGTAAAATCCCTTGCAGAAGCAGCTAAGTTATCTGATAACAAAAGTCGTGGTTATAAACTGATAGAGCTGTTAACCATGTTAGCAAAAGGAATAGTTTACTTAGCATCTATACTTAGCGGTGCTTTTTTAGGTAATGCTGCAAGTTCTGCTGTTCCTGCAATGGCAATACCAGGCGCAGTTACAGGAGGAATAGTAGGTTACAAAGCAGCTGATAAAGCACTCTTAGCATGCAGTAATTATGCGGGAATAAATATGTTTAATCGTAGACCCCATCAAGCTAAAACAACCAAGAAATTAGCGGAAATCCTTGAAAGTAAAATACCCACCTTTAGGACATAGGCGTCAAGCTAAGAGAAAATTAGCTTAATACTTAATTACTACAGTGCTGACATTACTGTAAGTGTTACTTAATTCGTTGATAGAATTGCCATCCACCATGAACCTCAGATCTGTCTTCCCGCAAAATTTTCGTCAACGGCTCTAAATAAAAACACTGTTCTCGCACAAAAATTTGTGCGGGATCCGGTTA
>DHJK01000022.1:20284-36058 GCA_002404295.1 Legionellales bacterium UBA4722 | reverse complement strand
TGAGTATTTAGCGCCAGCGACTAGTTAGTAGAAAGTTTTTAATTAAGGGTAAATTAACATTCCAGACACCCTGGATGATGACTTGTTTTGCATCAATGACGTAAAATGCTAATGGAAATACTATTAAAGAAAAAGTAAACAGTATTTGCTTTAGTAATTGAGATGCTGATCGCAAATTTAAAATGACATAATTTCCTAACAGAATAAACGGAATAGATACAACAAAAAGGCAAATCGGATGTGATCGACCTGCAAAATAGGTAAATATCGCAATGCCATAAATAGTCAAAGCAGTAATAGATTTATTAGAAATATTTCTTGTTACTATATTGATAAGCATAAAGGCATAGAGTAATGGAAACAACCACCAGAAGCTGACACTACGATTAAGTGGTATTTGACCAAATCCATTTGCGTACACCAGTGCATATTCGTAATAACGCCATAGAGGTGGCCCTTTACCTTGCAGTATAAAGGGTGAAAGATATGCAATAAATAGGATACCAAATGTGATAATAAAAATTGGCATAAATTTCTTTAAGCTTTTATTCATATATTCAGCGAATAAAATTGCAGGTAATGTATAAACTGCACTTTCAAAAGACCAAAGAATAGCTATGCTTGTCAGAATAGAAGTCATTAGAGTTACTAGATAAGGTGGTAGTATTTTTTTCTCAAAGATATAACATCCAAGAATAAGATACATTATGCCAAACCGCATAAAACCAACTGATGGTATACAAAAATAAAAATTAATATTTGGCGCAAAAAAGTTAAAACATAATATCGATAATAAAACCAGAAATGCGATTTTTTGCGAACGATATAATGCGGTTGCAATGATATAGATAAGTAAATATTGTACAAATGTTAGAAATTTTAACAACTCTTGCAGTCCTGCAAATGAAACTAATCCTTTAAACTTGAAATACAGGACAAGAAAGGCAGTCAATCCTCCACCATATTGTATATCCAATTCTAGCGGGTGAAAGTGTCCATATATGATTTCAATAACTGGGCCCAAGAAGAAAGCATAGTGAGTCACTTCTATCGTACCCAGCATCGATCCATAAATCACGATATATAGAAATACCGGCACTAGAAGTACTAAATATTTAAAACGTATATTGATGTACCTTACGCAGGCAAACACAACCATGAACATTCCAACTGCTATTGGAGTAAATACTTTGAATGTGTTTCCATCAGAGTGATATACAATAAGGAATACAGAAAACGCAACCGAAGCAATCAATAGCTGACTATAATATCGGGAGGCAAATAAATTATTAATTGATATTAGTTTATGCATCTCAAGAATTAACACTGTAATACCAATGAGCGTTAAAATGAACACACTTAAATAGCGAATAAAATCAGGTAAAGAAGAAGCATAGATTAAAATTGAGCATGGATATAAAAATAAAGAATATAATCGATATGCATTATGGTTCTTTTGCAAAAGAGTAGGCACATATCTACTCATAAGCGGTAGAAGATAACAAAGCAATATCGCTAACGCATAAATTTTAAGTTCATATATTTTTGGCAAGGTCCATACAGGGACATTATAAAATGTACAGATTAACTGACTAATAACTGGTATTGCAGTTAAGAACAAAATTATAAGTTGTGACCATAGAAAAAAAGAATTCATGACTACCGAATTTTTTTCTATATTGATTACAGTATCCCGAACGATCATTTTATTTTCTATTCCTATCAAATCTAATACGAAGAAACAAGCTCGGTGATATGAACTGAGTTCAAACAATCAGCTAGATCAATTTGGCTAGATTTCCCTTTCCCAATAACCGAAAAATAATACTCTAATTGACGCGTTAAAGCCCCTGGTTTTTGTTCGGAAAAATCATATTCTAATAAATCAGAATCATATTCTAATAAAAGAAAACGTTCACGCGAATCTCCATCACGCCGCAACAAAACCTGACCTTCAATCGTATTCATTGAAAGACGCAAATCAGCACTGCTATTGTCTTGCACACAAGAATGCATACTCATTTTTGTATTTGGAAAAATCAAAGTTAAAATAGTCCAAATATGCGGCATCACATCTTGCACTACTGTAATCGTATGATCATATCGCTTTACTTGGCCATGACGTTGTTCATTCTTCATATCAGACCATCGAAATACAAACCGTTTTGGGATTCCTTTCGCTGCGACTATCTGCGAAAA
Organism: Legionellales bacterium UBA4722; assembly: GCA_002404295.1. GTDB lineage: Bacteria > Pseudomonadota > Gammaproteobacteria > DSM-16500 > DSM-16500 > UBA4722. Next base: position 33,859 of record DHJK01000022.1, on the reverse strand, counting down.
TTCCTTTATCGAAGAACAAAAACGATAAGTTAGGCCGGGGACAATGCAAACATCCTTATCAGTAGCTTGATCAATCAAAATTTGCATTTGCTTAAGTAAAGGCACAATAGGTTTTTCAATTAAAACGTGTATTCCACGATCAATAAGTTGTTTGGCTGTCTCAAAATGTTGACCAGCGGCATTGACAACAATAGCCGCTTTAACAGAATACTTAGTAAACAAATCTTCTAGCGTTGGTAGTATTTCAATATCTGTACGCTTGGCAGCTTTGGAGACCATTACAATGCGGTTAAAGGGTGCGTCCATCGTTGTCACAATAGATAACAATAATTGCCCCCATCTACCACCACCAATAATGGCTAGAATTGATTCTGCCATAATACTCTACACTTTCCCAATCGAATAATATTGCGCACCCAATGGTACACGACCAAATATTTTATCGAACCAATGAAATACTCTATGTGCAAAAGGAGTAAATAGAATATAACGAGAATTAACACTTCTAAAACCAGCTTGATGCATGAGTTTTTTCAAGGTTAAACTGGAAAGCAGAACAGCATCCTCATCTAACGGATTATTAGCCACAATATGACGCGTTATAGGGTTATAAGGATTATGTTCAAAGATAACAGCAAGTCCGCCAGGTTTTATAACACGCTTCATTTCTTGCATAAAACTCGCCCATTCCTGTTTGGGAACGTGATGCATCACACAAATAGCCATGGCGACATCAAACGTTTGTGATTCAAAAGGTAATGTTTTACCATCATGGCTCTGGTAGGCCACCTCTGGATTAGATTGTTGCGCTAATGCTACCACTTCATCAGCCATCTCTACACCCACTATTTGTAAATCTGTATCTTTTAAGTGTTTGTGAATTAAGCCATGTCCACAGCCAATATCTAATAAACGAGGCGCTTTAGTCTGGGGTAAATATTTTTTTAGAATATTTTTTAAAAAATCCGCTTTTACGTGCGTGAAAAAATCATGACTTTTACCCGTAAACTGAAGAGAATTTTCTATTGTTTCAACGTAGGTGTCTTTATGGTCATTAAAATCCATTAGCTATTATTCTCCCTTTAATAATGCAATATTTTCGTGATCGATATTCAGTGATTTTGCAACAACCACAAGTGGACGACTTCTCAATTGATTATATATTCTGCCAATATATTCTCCGATCACGCCCAATAGTAGTGCATTGAGACTAATACCAAATAAAATCAATATGGTTGTGGTAGTAAAACCGGCTGGTATGGCATGGTGTGAAAACATGCGTAGTATAATATAAGCAAACATCAGAATCGAAGTAACTAGCGCAATAAACGTGCCAAGATAATTCGCAACACGTAAAGGCATTGTGGAGCAAGCATACATTCCCTCTGAAGCAAGCTTAACTAATTGCCTAATAGGAAACTTACTATTTCCAAATTCCCGTTTATTGCGTTGATAGGACACCCCTATTTGATTGCGCGCAAGTTCAGAGATAAGTCCGCGCACATAGGGTCGAAAATCATTAATACTATTTAACTGATTCAGGATACTGCGATCCACTAACCTAAAATCACCCGCGTCGATGGTATGAGGTGTATCAGAAATACGTGTCAGAATTTTGTAATATAATCTGCGCAGTAAAATCATATAACGCGGCTCTACTCGCTGAGAGCGAATACCAATGACTACATCATGACCTGCACGCCATAAGCGAAGAAACTCACCAAAAATAGATGGTGGATCTTCTAAGTCACAATCAATCTGAATAGCCGCGTCCCCTTTAGCTGCTCTGTAGCCCGCCAAAATGGAGCGTTGAAAGCCAAAATTACGCACAAAAGAGAGTACACGAACTTTTGGATCTTTTGCTGCGATCCGGCTTAACTCTGAAAATGTATTATCTGTACTGGCATTATCCGTAAATATAATTTCATAATTAACGCCATCATGTTTTTTGAACTCTTCCACAATAGCTGTATAAGCTCTTTCGATATTTTCTTCTTCATTGAAGACTGGAATAATAATAGAAATCAGTGGATTTAAGTTTCTCATGCAAAATCTTCTTCCGCCAGTACATCAATAATTTTCCCATTAAAACCATTCGCCGCTAAATAGGACTTAATCTCTCCTGTAATATGCCAGGCAAAATTTAATATGGTATCGTCCTTTTTCATGCAGGCAAATAATGTATCGTCTGAATGAATAGGAATACGCGTACCTGGAATATAGTGACCAATTTTCATAGAACCCGATTTTTCATAAACAGCGGAAATAACCTCTTCATCAATGCCAAGCATTTTTATCAAGATAGCCGCACGACCTGGAAATGCTTTTCCAAGTAATTTTGTCTGGTCTTTTTTAAGTGCTGAAATAAATTCGCCCTTATTTTCCAACCATTTAGATATATTAGATTGAAGGGTCTCAAACTGTTTTTTGAAATTCTTTTCTTTTAATAGAATTTTTTCATGATCTTCTTGCTGCGCAATAGGATCTGTAGCATTCATAAAAACACGAATATTGCCGCCGTAGCGAGCAGGAAACTCAACGCTTTGAATGGCTGTACCAATACTTTTAGCAATATGTAAAAAAGAAGAATAGCTATAGGATCGTGGATGTTCATGGTAGAAAGTATCAAACTGATTGCGATCCAACACTGAACCAAGATAATGGTTTTCAATGACAATTGTAAGCTGAGGTGACATCAATAATTTTAACGCATCAATCACTTCTGGCAAGTTTTCAATATGAGCAAAAACATTAGTAAAAGTGATAATATCTGGTTTGCCATGATTTTTTAAAATAGTTTCAGCCACGTCCTTAGATAAGAAAGTATTATAAACAGTATGACCATTTTCTTTAGCATCAACATATGCATCGGTTGGTTCTATACCCAATGTCACACAGCCTTTTGCTCTAAAAAAACCAAGTAAGCTGCCATCATTACAACCGATATCCAATACTTTTTTACCCTGCAACGTAGTAGCTCGTTGCTCACAAGCATCCACTAAGGATGCCATGCCATTTAATACATCCGCAGTAAATCTTGAACGATAATGATAGGTCGCGGGAAATAATTCGCGCTTTGGCACCTGAAAACGTTGATGTGCTGTTTTGCAATTTTCACAAAAAAGAATTTCAATAGGATATTCGCGACAGACACGTGCATCACCTACCGGTATTAAATCATCACAAAGCGGATGCGCGCCTAAGTCCAGTACAGTTTGTAATTGATTATTACCACACACTTCACACGTTTTAATTTCATGAATATCATTCATAGATTTAAGATCCTAATTATAGTCTGCAATTTGTTTAAGCATAATGTCACGTATATCATTTTTTTCATGATAGGCTTTATACCACGCCACAGTCAAAGATAAGGCTGTTTCTAGAGACCATTTAGGACGCCACCTTAATTTTGAACGTGCTTTGCTAATATCTAATTTGAGATAATTCGCTTCATGAGGATGATTCTTTTGAAGATCTAATTTCCAATTCGATCCTTTGCCCCAAAGACGGGTTAATGCGTTTGCAATCCATTCTACTGGTTTTGCATCTTGATCATCAGGTCCAAAATTCCAGCCACCTGTAAATGCATTTCCCTCGACCCATAATCTCTCTGCCAACATCAAATAACCTGAAAGTGGTTCAAGCACATGTTGCCAGGGGCGAACTGCTTGAGGGTTACGTACATTCAATGAATCACCTGTCATGATTGCTCGCATAAAATCAGGAATCAAACGATCTTCTGCCCAATCTCCTCCACCAATGACATTACCCGCACGCGCAGACGCTATACAAAGAGGTTGATTTTCAAAGTATGAGTGGCGATACGCCGCTGTCACAATCTCTGCACACGCTTTACTACTACTATAAGGATCATGGCCACCCATGGGTTCTACTTCACGATATCCCCACGACCACTCACGATTTTCATAGCACTTATCACTGGTTACAATGACGGCGGCACGCGCAGAACCCACTTGTCGTAATGCTTCAAGTAAATTAACGGTGCCCATGACATTCGTCGAATAAGTTTCAATAGGATTAACATAAGAACGACGCACTAGAGCTTGTGCTGCTAAATGAAAAACAATCTCTGGCTTTTCATTTTCAATGAGTTGATAAAGCGAATCAAAATCTCTCACATCACCGATATGAGATTGCATATTTTTTTCTAGAGACGCTAATTCAAATAAATTTGGACTCGTACTCGCTGGCAGTGAATACCCTACAACTTGCGCACCCAACGATTGCAACCACAAAGCAAACCAGCTCCCTTTAAAGCCCGTATGTCCTGTGATCAATACTTTTTTAGCTTTCCAAAACGCAGCGTCCATTACCATACTTTCCAAGGCGCATTTCCTTGCATCCACATTTCTTCAAGATTATTTTTATCACGTAATGTATCCATCGCATACCAAAAATCATCATGCTGATAAGCGCCCATGCGATTTTCTTTTGCAAGTCGCTCTAAAGGCTCACGCTCCCACACAGTGGAATCACCCTCAATATAATTGATCACTTCAGGTGATAAAACAAAAAACCCACCATTGGCCCACCCACTGCCGCCAAATGGCTTTTCTTGGAAGCTTGTAATTTTACTCCCTTCAACATCAATTGCACCAAAACGCGCCGGAGGTCTGATTGCAGTGAGAGTCGCTAAATTTTTTTGAGATTGATGTAGCTGTATCACTTTAGGGATATCAACATTTGATAAACCATCACCATAAGTAAAACAGAAATCTTCATCATCTAAGTAAGGGGCCACTCGTTTAAGTCGACCGCCCGTCATGGAGTTTTCCCCTGTTTCAACAAGGGTAATCTTCCAGGGCTCAGCATGATTTTGATGAATTTGAGTGGAATTGTTTTTCATGTCGATAGTGACATCCGACATATGCAAAAAATAATTAACAAAATATTCTTTTACGATATAACCCTTGTATCCTAGACATATAATAAATTCATTAATACCAAATGATGAATAAATCTTCATAATATGCCAAAGAATAGGCTTCCCGCCAATTTCGATCATGGGTTTGGGTTTCAGCATTGTCTCTTCGCTGATACGCGTACCAAAGCCACCCGCTAAAATCACAGCTTTCATTATCATCCCTTCTAGAGTATCTTTCTGGCCGTAATTTAACTAGAAATAAAGAATTATGTCAAGTTTAAAGACTCTTGAAGAAACTGTTTTTACTTGTTTAAGCTGTAGAAGATTAGAGCAAATGTGCGGCATTCATTGATGACTTGGTATGGCAAAGAGCAAAGCAAGTCTGTATAATCCTACACCATGAGCAAGAAGCCTACTATTTTGTGAGTGTTACACTATATTCAAAAAATGAAGGCTCTCACCAAGAGGAAGTTTTTTAGACTATGCACCCAATACAAAAAATTAGCGCCAAAATATCTCACATCATCTCACGATACAGAATATCTAACCTTATCTCGCGATATAAGAGGTCTTACCCACCAATACAAAAACCGTATCAGATCGTTTTTAGAATATTAAAGAACGACAAGCTGCTAAAAAAAGCAGGATCGCGTGAGACTGTTACACAAATTGCAAAATCATTTATGATAGATAATAAGTTGCCCGCCATGGCGCTGCGTGAAATTGCAACATTTTTAATGAATAGCGGATATCCTGATTTAGGGCAAAAATACTTCGAACACAGCCTAAAGCTATCGCTTCTCCCCGCAACCTATAGCCTTTATTTACAATGTCTCATGCTGGTTCCTTCCTGTGATGAAAAAACCATGTATAAGATAGCATCTCGATATGACAAATTGTTTCTCAGTCATATCCAACGCTACGAGCATTATGATAATGAATTAAATTCAGATCGAAAATTAAACATAGGACACATTTGTCATTTCTTCCACAACGGCGTTTCTAAATCGTTATTAACACCTTATCTTAATGCGCATAATCGTGAGCGCGTAAACATATTCTGTTATTCGGATGGTGAATCAAGTGAAGTTTCTGACGACATTAAAAGTGTAGCTGATGTTTGGCGAGATACAAAACAACTTACTGATGAAGCACTGGCTGAGTTAATCCGAAAAGATAAAATTGATATTTTGATAGAATTAAATGGCCATTGTGTTGCAAACCGATATCTAACGATTGCAAGAAAACCAGCACCCATACAAGTCAGTTTTTATAATATTGCAACAACAACGGGGATATCAACCATTGATTATGTGTTAGTGGGCGATGAAATGTCATTAAATAAAGTAGATTCATACTATACCGAATCTGTTCAATATTTTAAGGGTGTATGTGGTGTAGCACAATTTCCAGATAACTTCCCTGACGTTACTCTGGAACCACCCTGCTTAACCAACCATTTTATTACTTTTGGCTCTTTTGGAGGAGCACAAAAAGTGAATAAAGACGTCATACGGTTATGGTGTAAAGTATTAAACCGAGTACCTAACTCTAGGTTATATATGAAAGCAGGTGTGTTAACATTTGAACCTTTTGTGAAATCTTATCAACTGCTTTTTGCCGCCGAGGGAATCGATTTAAATAGAATTACATTTGAGGGTTTTTCAGAGCATATTGAAATGCTTAAATGCTACTCTAAAATGGATATTGCGCTTGATACATTCCCTCATGCCGCAGGAACCACAACCATGGAAGCAACTTGGCAAGGTGTGCCCGTTCTTTCATTGTATGGTAATAGACATTGTATGCAGCATGGCAAAGCCATTCTTGGCAGTATTGGCCATCTTGAATTGATTGCCTATACAGAAGAAGAGTTTGTTAATAAAGCAGCTAAATTGGCTTCTGATCCTAACCAGCTCATCAAATACAGAAAAGAATTACGCGAGGATTTTAAAAACTCCCCTAGAGCTGATATTCATGCCTTTGCTGCAACACTTGAAGACGCTTATTTTGACATGTGGAAAAAATACTGTCTAACACCCTCATAATTTCCTTCGTACCCATATCTAGGTATAATGGTAGCCCGAGCACAGACTGACGTAAAAAATCTGTATTCTTCAATTCAGTTCTTTTACACCCTTGAAAGGCTGGCATAAGATGACAGCCGTCACCCCACCATTTTCTTGTACTAATTCCATCTTTATATAATGCATTTGAAAAAGCATCTGCCTGAAAAGGAAAAATGACATTGCACGTGCTAGTAGCCCACTGAGAAGATAGCATATGCTGCAAACCTGCTTTCTTAAAACCTGTTTGATACTGATTGATTAAACTCAGCCAACTTGTACGAGTTTCATTCCAACGATCTAATGCTGTAAGTCCTACTGCCGCAACATATTCAGAGAGCTTTGCATTCGTTCCGAGGAGATGGGTATTACGAATACCCGGCGGAAAACCAAATTGAGTGAGACACACCATATCTGAAATAAGATTTTCATTCGTAGAAAAAAGTAGCCCACCCTCTCCTACGCCAAACACTTTAGTAGCATGCATACTCACCATCATGGGAGTGCGTCCGACGCGCATGACAGGGTCTTGCAACAGAGTATCAAACGCCGCCGCTGCATCAATGATAACAGGAATACCTGTTATCTCAGTAAATTTATCCCACGCTTGTACATTGACGGGTTGGCCAAAAGGAGCAATAACAATCACGGAACCTATTTTACCCATTTTAGAAAGTGTAGGAAGATCATTCAAGAGTTTCTCAGGGTCAATAGCTTGCGTTTGCAAATCTACATCTACAAATAAAGGCTCAAGCTTTGCCGCCATCACTGCCAGTGGCGTCGCTGCAAATGTCCACGAGGGTAAAATGCATAATGTTCCTGGTTGTATCTTTAATGCCTTCAAACAGAGTTCCAACAGCAGGGTTCCATTCGTACCCGACATCACATGTTGCTTCTCTACTTGAAATAGGGTTCCTATCCTCAATAAAAATTCATTTAATAAAGGACCAAAATTGGTATACCACTTATTCTCATCCATTTGCTGTAAATAAGGCAAAATATTTTCTGCCTTAGGTAAGCTCGGCTGACAAACTGGGAGTAAGGGTAATGACATAATTAAGCAATTCCATATGATTGAGTGAGGATTTCATTTTTTAAAGCAGCAGTATCTTCGCACATAAGCCTAGGCAAAATACTCTGGAAAGAACCGTTATAAGGAGGTAAAAATTGCAGTTGAATGCCATTTTCACTAAAGGTTTTTTCATCGTATAACTCTCTACCGCCCGGCGCATTGATATAAGTATCAGCGTTAAAGTGATTAGCTATCGCAAGAATTCTCTCTTGCCCTTTCAAGTGTGGCGGTAAATTTAATTCGCTAGAATATACCACATTAAAGGGAATAGCTAAGCTATCACAGACGGCTTTAAGAAGCTGTGTGATATATACAGTAACTGAACTTGAAAACTGCAGCATCAACGGATTGAATTCGCTTTCTAGATATTTTTTTGTGGTAAAAAGAGGGAACTTTCTGATTTGCTCTTGCATGCGACTCTCTGCATCATTGGCAAAAGAGAGTTCGTTGATTTTGATATCTTGAGGTGCTTTTGTAAACGGCAGAGTAAACCACACCGCCTCATTTTCAAGATTAGTTAATTGGTTTCTATGAATCCATCCACGACGCGTAAACTGCACGCAGTCGTATACCACAAACAAGTCAGTGGCTTGCAATAAACGAAAATAACCCGCATAAGGTAAAAAATAGGGTTGCATAATAGCAATACGCAAATACAGCTCCTTGCTTAACTTTTGCCCATAGGATGAGGCTATACTATCCAAGGCTAAACGAGTAGAATTGCGCAAGGATAGCATGCTAAGAGTACGCAAACAACTTTTGGCCAAGATAAAATGTTTGTATAGTGCTGCAAAATAAAGCACAAAAACACACCAGCTCACCTCACTGTCGTCATTGCGAGCGAAGTGAAGCAATCCAGCTCGAAAGCAAAGCTTCAGAAAGCGGAACTGTGGTACTAGGCTTTGTTTTCGAGCTGGATTGCTTCACTTCGTTCGCAATGACGGCGAGGAGGTGAGCAGTTACAAATAGAGTAGAAAATCTCATTACAGAGAATAGAATAAATGATTACCGCCCCCCGCATTACAGTCATTACCATCGTTCGTAATGCTGAAAAAACCCTCGAAAAAGCTATCAACAGCGTTATTTCTCAATCCTATAGCAATCTTGAATATATCATTATTGATGGTAATTCAACCGATAAAACCTTAGATATCATTAAGACTTATAGTCCGCATCTTGCTTACTGGCAAAGCAAACCTGACCGCGGCGGTAATGATGCCTATAACATTGGATTGCAGCATGCAACAGGCGATATTGTCTCCTTTCTAAATGCGGATGATTGGTATGAAGATAATATTCTCAATGGTGTAGCAACATTATTTATTGAAAAACAGCAGCCCGATGTTATCACTTGCCACACAAAAATTGTTGAAAAAACGAAGGCTGGCGAATTAAAAACAATTAAAAATTTTAATAACGCTAAACAGCTGGAACTGACACTTTCGAATATTTTATTTGGAACGCCACTTATCAACGCACGTTTCTTTAAGCGCTTACTGTTTGATAAAATAGGTGTATTCAAGCCGCTAGACAAAGAAGATAATTACCTTATCTCTGCCGATAGAGAACTTTTGATTCGAGCCCATCAGGCTTCAATCAGTCAGGCCATTTTAAATAAATTAGGATATGTTTATCTCGCACATGCCGATTCTCAAACCATGTCGATGAATAAAGACGCTCTTATTAAGGTATTAAAGGAACATCTGCAAATTTGCAAACACTATTTAAGCCAGGACTTGCTGTCCCACCAAGATAAACAAATGATGAGACAGTGGGAAAATAATCAAACGCGTCGACTGATTTCAGCTTATATTAAATCTTATCAATTTAATAACGCTTTTAAAATACTGGTAGCAGCTCTCCTCGCACGCTAGGCTCAATCTTTGTCATTGCGACCCAGAGTGAGCGTGGGAGTAGCAATCCAAAGACTCGTTTTCTGAAGCTTTGTTTTCAAGAATGAGTAATAAGCGCAGCAAGCTAACTAGCCGCTGGCGCGAAACTAATAATTTCAACCTTGTCATTGCAAATACACTTGTCATTGCGAGCGAGAGCGAAGCAACCCAGGTTTTTTAGCGCTGATTCCAAGCATAAAATATACTAATCAGCATTACAAGACTAGGTTGCTTCGCTCTCGCTCGCAATGACAAGGTTGAAATTATTAGTTTCGCGCCAGCGACTAACTATTTCTTCAATGGGTTCCGCACTCATTAATCACGTCTACTTCCTCAATCACTTGTTTTGCTTTGACAGCCGGTTTTGCTTGAACACTATTTTCCATTTCAGCAAAAATTTCCTTATGTTTGTTCAAGGCAATCAGGGCCCACTTTCTATCATTTTCAGGTATTTTTATCATCGCTCTTGGCCAACGAGACCCAAAAAGTCTGCCAAAAAGACTTTTTTTATCGGACAATCCCGGCGGTGGACCTACAATAAACTTATTAATGGAATCGATTACATTACCGATGAGCCCAGTGCACGCAAGGTAGAAAAATATAGTATTTTTCTGAATGCGGCCATATTTCGCCACAGGCATTTGCTGATCAAGTTCTTTCAATTGATTCAAATAAGATTTCATAAAACGCGGAAGAGGTAAACACGCTAATAAATTAACAAAACGTAGCGCTTTATAAGCATATAGCTTGTCTAGCATCACATTCATCAGACGCAATATTCCATTCCTGTATTTTGCTGTCTTTATATCACACCATCCAGCCAATAGTACTCGAGCAACTTTAACTCTTCTTACCGCATTCGCGAAATAATGCTTAATCCTAGGCAACCCATAAGCTACTTCACGCAAGACTATTCCTTGCTCATTGATTATCTGTACTTTTTTATTCAATTTACTTCGATAAATTCTAAAATTTTCAACATGATTCGCCTTGGCCCATATATAAGAAGATAATCTTTTGGCTAGATAAGAAAAATATTCTTGCTGAGAGTGAGACTGATTTCTATTCCATAACTGTGTTATCCACAATGCTCTATTTTTCATTATTTCATGTGAGACACCCACACCAAACTCGAGGCCGCTTAATTTTATCTCTTTTAACTGTACATCTCTAAAAATACCCTTATCATAATACGGTGTATTAAAATACTTATAGCCTTGTTCACCTAAGCTTAAATGATAAGCAATCATTTGATTAAAAATATCAGAAGCCCATGAGTGTGTGCCTAGCCCTAATGTTAACTCAATCCATTTTCGTGTATAAATAGGAAAACTATCCGGCGTTAAATTACACAGAAAAGAATCTGGATAGGTATTCAGCATAAATGTGGACATTCTCAGCCTAAATACATGATCTGGAAAATGGCCTATATAGTCTTTTAAAATATCATCCCAATGTTTTGTTTCAAACCGAACTTCATCAGAAATAACATGTACAAAATAAGAATCAGGAGAAGTAAGCGTAAATAACTCATTACAAGCAAGCCAAACAGAATAAATGCCATTGAGGCGAGATGTAATAATATATTTAACGCTAAAAGGCCGTTTGTTAACTTCAGTTTCCATGAATCGCTTTGCTTCTGGATCATCTTCATCTACTTTAAATAAACACTCAACCAGCTCCGGGTTTCTGACTGTCAATTCAATATTATCTAAAAAACTTCGTATAATATTGAGATTACGGCTGGGACAGATAAAGCTAATCAGCTTTGTTTTCATCATGTTCACTCCTAAAATAATAAGCAGCCATTTATCTTACTCATAACTCACTGGCAAAGGTGAAACATTAAGAATATCGTCATAATCGCAATATGCGCGTCTTTTATCAACAAAACTACCGACTAGCACATTAGTCATTGATGAATCTTTTTCAATGTCCGTTAATAATGACTGGACAGAACGCCTGGTTTTTACGGGATCCGCAGCGGAAAAATGGTTAATCAGCGACGCTATATGCTGTTTTTCTGTCTCATCATGTGCCAACCCCATCTCCATTGCTAACTCTAATGCAAAATCATAATAACCCAGCAACAAGGCAACTGTGAATAAAGCGGTTACTTGCCTCTTATCTAGGTTAACATCTATCATGGACAATGGATCTTTAAAAAAGACAGCATCTGCATACAGAGCGCGCTCTTTACTGATTTGGCTTTTTTTATCAAGTAATTTTTTTGAACGTGTATGAATAGGCATAAACCCATAAAATGAAAATTTATTTTCCCTTAAAAATAATTCAATTTCTGAAAAAAGCTTTTGCCCTTGATAGAGTTCGCAAAATGAAACTTCACAAACAATCGCTGTTGTCTGTTTTGTAATGGTTTCTACAGCGCCGAGCAATATCTCATACTCAGTACCTTGGGTATCTAGTTTAATAAAATCTGCATAAAAATGAGGAAGCGCAACCAATAACGCAGCATCCAGCGTCACAGTCGCTAATTTTTGTTCCCCTATTAAGGACCAATTTTTCTGCATATGATAGCGTTCGATCAAAAGCGGATTGGGAGGCAGCAGGGAATGGTTCGTTGACGCTGATAAAAGATGTAATGTTTTATCCTCTGGCTTGTCGGAAAGCGCAAAAGGAATAGCATTAAATTCCGCCCACAATTTAGCATTAGGACTTTGCAGTAACCGTTTGCATTCCGCTTCATCCGGCTCAAATCCAACGACGTTAGTAAGAGAGGCAATGGGCAATACATAATCGTGCACGCCACCTCTCGCGCCTACATCAATAAATCCAAGCGGCGATCTCTGTAAACATTTAAATGTTTCTGTATTTTTGAAAAAAGGTGATTGAGATAAAGAATTTAATTCTTGCATGTTTAGCATTTTACTTACCCTTTATACAAGTTGCACCACAGCACGTTGGGCATACTTGCCCACCCTGAATTTCTCCCCCGCCTTAATATAAGTCGTGAGAAGCACATATCTAAACCCATTTGACAAATTGACATTAGAGCCATGCACCAGATGTCCATGAATAAAAAGCGCAGATCCTTTAGGAACTGTCGCATGTATAGGAGAATATTTATCAGGCACTATACACGCTTCATTATTAGCATTAGGATCTTGGCCGCTGATCGCCGGTAGATCTAATTTTTTCACTGGCAAGAGACCCTCTTTATGGCTTTCAGGATAGACAATTAATCCCCCATTCTCGGGAGAAGTATCCGTCAATGCCACCCACGCAGAAAGAAATACACCGTAATTTGCTTCAACAAAAAAATTATCTTGATGTAAAGAAAACCCTCTAGTCCCGGGCTTACAAAAAAAGAATTCCGTTTGCAATCCAACGGGTTCACCCTTGCAAAACAAACCCGCTAACTTAACTAGTTTTGGATTTTTTAAGGCACGCACAAAATATTCATTTGTACGATGCGGCATCATTTGAGGCTTGTAAGTACCGCTTTTGGCATTTTCAAATTCATTGGAAAAAGAAATTAAATGATCGCACTCTTCTGGGCTAAAAACATTAGGCTCAATATGATATCCCTGTTGATGAAAAAAAGCGATTTTTTCATGGTCTGTCTGGGGTGTCATGCTAAAATTCCTTCTGAGCCCTTCTGGTTATCATCCTACCGCCGTCATTGCGAGCGTGAGC
>DHJK01000022.1:0-20226 GCA_002404295.1 Legionellales bacterium UBA4722 | reverse complement strand
TCGCTCACGCTCGCAATGACAATAGTTGAGGTGAGCTGGTACCAACAATCCCTAGTCTTTTTAAAATGGCCCTTTGAATGCATCAATTTCTGTTTTTGCATCTATCGCAGGTTCCCATAGCCCCGCCTTTTTGCCATTCACCATTTGATGCGCTTTCACTGCAATCGTTCGCCCATTAGGATAAAATAAATTTTCCAACGGTCTTGTAGTAGGACAAGTGGTGGGTGCAAATCCCATGCGTGACATAGAGGGGATAGCAATATCATCTTCTTGGCATATTTCCAGTGCGCGCGTTAAAATTTCACTGCTTGCGCCGCAGGTTAACCAGGCATTATCTATAACTAGCAGCCTTTTTGTCTTTTTAACGGATTGCATGATAGTGTCCATATCTAATGGCCACAGTGTAACAGGGTCAATCACTTCTGCATTGATACCGATGGCTTCTAAGTGTTTTTTAGCTCGCAGTGCTTCCATCACCATATGTGAAATTGCCACAATAGTAATATCAGTACCTTCAGTCAAAATACGTGCTTTGCCTAGGGGCACTGCATACGATTCTGTAGGTACATAACCTTCTGTTGAATACAGTAAACGATGCTCAATAAAAATCACTGGGTTATTGTCTCGAATAGCTGAAATCATGCAGCCTTTTGCATCATGCGCATTAGCAGGTGCTACTACTTTTAAACCTGGAATATGCATAAAGAGGGAATGCAACGCTTGCGAATGTTGCCCACCCTGCCCCCATGAACGACCAATCATAGTACGTACAACTAGCGGTACTTGCACTTGTCCGTTATAAATATAATGTGATTTTGCTGCCATATTTATTAACTGGTTCATGCAAAGCAGCATGAAATCCATACGAATATGAACATGGATAGGACGTAAACCTGCCATAGCTGCTCCAATCGCAACTCCTGTCATCGCATCTTCAGAGAGTGGCGTACCAAACACACGATCGGCACCAAATTTTTCTTTTAACCCGACAGTGGAGCCCTGAATACCCTTATGGTCATCTACATCCAATCCAAATAAAAAAACCTTAGGATCACGTGCCATTTCTTCTTCAAACGCTTCGCGTAGCGCATCCACGTAGCGAATTAACCGGGTGTTAGAATGTTGCTGTATGTCTTCTTTAGTTTGCGTAAACATGAGTATATAACTCCTCGGCAGCAGGATATGAACTTTCTTCAGCAAATTTTTCTGCATCTTGTATCAAGAGAGTGACTTCATTCTCTACTTGAGTGCGTGTCTCTACATCAAGCATGTTTGCTAATCGGGTAATTTGGTCTTTGTCTTTCCAAGATTGATATTCAGCGGTGTCTCTATAAGAATCAGAATGATCATCCAGCGGACCTACATGCTCCAACCAACGATAAGTTGCACACTCAATAAATATTGGCCCGGATGTGCCTTCGCGAATGGCAGCAATTGCATTAGTCATTATTTCACGGATTTTAAATACATCGGCATCATCGATTTTATAGGTTTTAATACCATACGTTTCAATGCGCTCACAAAGTCGCTCCGTGGCCCAACGTTTTTCCAGCGGCGTGTGGATGGCAAGTCTATTGTTTTCGACAACAAAAATAATAGGTAATTTTTTTAATGCAGCAAAATTAATGGTTTCGTAAAAACAACCTTCTTCTGTGCCGCCATCGCCACAAAGTGCGACTATCACGCGGCGTCGACCTGTTAATAGTGCTTCTTTTTGCATGGCTAACGCATAACCTGCTGCAACTGGAATGGTTGTACCCACTACTGCGGATGCACCCATGACACCATTTTTGATATCCACCAAATGCATAGAGCCTGCTTTACCACCCGCGCAACCCGTTTCTTTACCGTATAGCTCAGCCATCATGCTGTTAAGATCGCCGCCTTTTGCAATGTAAGTGGCATGGCATCGATAGGTATTGGAAACAATATCATCCTTCTCCAACGCATCACAAACACCTACTGCAATGGATTCTTGGCCTACAGATAAATGCACTGGGCTTTTAATCGCATCAGTATGGTAAATTTCGGCAATTCTAAGCTCAATCCTGCGAATAAGCAGCATTGATTTATACAAACGAGCGGTAACTATTTGATCAATCATAGTATTCTCAAATCCTCAAGTACGAACTTCATCGAACTCAGTTCAGTTCATTTTTAGTGTAGGAAAGTCTACCCTGAAGGTGCTTGCCTATCAAGAAATATCCGCTGGAAATACCCAATATCGCGGCATCAAATAACGGGTGTTAATAGTCACAGTGATCGCAAATAAGATACACTTCAACTCAATGGCCAGTCTACTATGCCAAAATATTGTTTAAGCGATTGGAAATAATAATCACGTCTATTATTTGCCTTCTTTATATCAACAATGAGCATCGAATTTGTTTTTTGATATGATTCATCTGGATAACTATAAGTCACACCAATGCCATTTTCAGGTAGCTTTTTAATACAAGCCAGGGCTTCTTTTTGATGATCTTTTTCCTCCCCCGGCACACCACGCGCCAATGAACACCATTGCAGTTCGTATTTTCCATGGCCTAGTATTTGTACAAGAGCAGCATTTGCTGAAAAAAAGCTATCGTACGGATATTCCGATCGAGGTACGATGAAATGGATGCGACGTAGCTGCTTATTTTCTTTTACATAATCGGAGATAATATTCTGAAAATAATTCATATAGTGGTTCAAGCCTATTGATTTAGCCATCGCATATACATTAGCTTGATAACCTTGGACGAGAAAAAATAATCCCATTACTATTGTAATAATATATTTTTGCCAGCTGCTTGGGGAAATAAAGCTCCATTGCATAACGCTCCAGAATACTAATGCCCAACCTGCTGCTAGCACTCCAAATAGCAGCCATTGCTCGCCTGCGTCCATGATAAATGAAAATTTAGGTATAACTAAAACAAATGCACT
Organism: Legionellales bacterium UBA4722; assembly: GCA_002404295.1. Classification (GTDB taxonomy): domain Bacteria; phylum Pseudomonadota; class Gammaproteobacteria; order DSM-16500; family DSM-16500; genus UBA4722. The sequence continues at coordinate 17,298 of DHJK01000022.1, read as the reverse complement.
GCTCAACATACATAGCATCATAACGCTTATAATAGCTTGGCCTAGATAAGCCAAAGCAATTTCTTTATTATTTTTATAAAATAGGCTACTCATAAAGCGCACTATCCCTATAAAGCCGCCTCCCAATAACAATACTATCGTTGTCCATCCTTGTATTAACATATTACCTGAAGGGAGGAATGCCCAAAGTTTATTAAAAAAATCGGCTAACAAAACAACCCGCTTCAGCATTTCTATTGGATTTAAATTCGGATGATCCAGGCGATACGCGTCTGGAACAGGTGCCTGTTGATGATAATGCATATTGAAATAAGCATAGATAAAATAAATAAGACAGCTTGCACAAAACACGGCTACTTCTAGCACAACCTCTCGACGAGTCTTAGGCCAATCAGCTAAATTCGTAAATAATACCTTTGTTAAGATTAATGTCCCGAAAAAAAATGTCATTGCTGGATATGTTAGCAAGGCACATAAAATTAAAATGACAGATAAGGCCATCCTTTCTTTCTGAATGCACGCATAGGCAAGCAATACCAGCACTAATGGAGAAATGACACTACCAGCTCCCATGATAATAGCTGCGCTATATAATTGTGGTATCAAAAAGATACTTCCTGCAGCAAAAAAAGCAGGCGCCATTGATAACCCAAGACAACAAAGCCATTCTGCAAAAAATCCCGCTGCACATCCCATTAAAACCACTGAAATAAAGCGAATTACTGCCATATGTTGTAATGTATAACCCAATTTATAATTTAGGCAATCCATATAAGCCTGTATGGGGCGACCTAGTGTCAACACAAAATAAAATCCATCATCCGTGCTGCAAGCCTTAGAAAAGCCACCAAACGCATATCTAAAATCATCTGCGGCGTAATAGAGTATGTTTACAGCCGGCGCCAGAATAAAATTGAATATAATGATGCTTAAGATAACAAAAGTTAATAACCGCATTTTGCTGGGTAGTGTTTGCATAGCTATGTTTTGCATTTTATACCTACTTTATCTATATTCTGTTAAGTAATTAATGTACGCTTTTGATTTAATATGTTACTTGCAATCTCGCTCGACATAATAGTATGCTCATTTTCTTAATCTGCTCGCTGCAAATCACTATTAATCAATAACATTGAATCAGTCTTTTTAATTGAATCGCCTACATGCGAATAAGTCACAGCAATGTTAGTTGCTGGTAATTTTTCAATACAGCTCATAGCTTCTTTTTGGTGATCTTTTTCTTCTCCTGGAACACCCCGCGGCAAAGAACACCAAACAAGCTGATTCTCCTGATAATTTGGTAATTGAGCTAGAGCTGCATTGACTATAAAAAATCTATTGTAAGGATACTCTGCCGCAGAAACGATAAGGTGAATTCGACGAAGCTTGTTTCCTTTAGCTAAATAATCTGAAATGACTGTTTTCATTGCGTTAAGTTTATCGGCTGCTCTCATGGCAGTCACCATCAGGTACAAATTAGCTTGATAACCTTGGATGAGAAAAAATAATCCCATTACTATTGTAATAATATATTTTTGCCAGCTGCTTGGGAAAATAAAGCTCCATTGCATAACGCTCCAGAATACTAATGCCCAACCTGCTGCTAGCACCCCAAATAGTAGCCATTGCTCTCCTCCATTCATAATAAATGAAAATTTAGGTATGACTAAAACAAATGCACTGCTCAAAATACATAACATTATAACACTTATAATAGCTTGGCCTAGATAAACCAAAGCAATTTCTTTATTTTTTCTATAAAATAGACCATTTATAAAACGCACTATCCCTATAAAGCCACCTCCCAATAACAATACTATCGCTATCCATCCTTGTATGAACATATTACCTAAAGGAAGAAATGCCCAATGTTTATTAAAAATATCGGCTAATAAAACAACCCGCTTCAGCATTTCTATTGGATTTAAATTAGGATGATCCAGACGATACGCGTCAGGAACAGGAGCCTGTTGATGATAACGCATATTGAAATAGGCAAAGATAAAATAAATAAGACAGCTTACACAAAACACGGCTACTTCTAATACAACCTCTCGACTAGTCTTAGGCCAATCAGCTAAATTCGTAAATAATACCTTTGTTAAGATTAATGTCCCGAAAAAAAATGTCACTGCGGGATACGTTAGCAAAGCGCATAAAATGAATAGGATAGACAAGCCAATTCTTTTTTTCTGAATGCAACTATAGGCAATCAATACCAGCAATAGTGGAGTAATAACACTGCTAGCACCTGTGATAATAGCTGGGCTATATAATTGTGGTATTAAAAATATACTTCCTGCAGCAAAAAAAGCAGTAACCATTGATAACCCAAGACAACAAAGCCATTCTGCAAAAAATCCCGCTGCACATCCCATTAAAACCACTGAAATAAAGCGAATCACTACCATATGTTGTAATGTATAACCCAATTTATAATTTAGGCAATCCATATAAGCCTGAATGGGGCGACCTAGTGTCAATACAAAATAAAATCCATCATCAGTACCACATGCCTTAGCATAGCCGCCAAACGCATATCTAAAATCATCTGCGGCGTAATAGAGTATGTTAACGCCCGGCGCCAGGATAAAATTGAATAAAATGATGCTTAGGATAATAAAAGTTAATAAACGCATTTTGCTGGGTAGTGTTTGCATAACTATGTTATCTATATTCTGTTAAGTAATTAATTGACTTCACATGTCTTTCTATCACTAACATATCACTTGTCTTTATATATGGCTCACCCTGATAACTATAAGTGACTCCTGCTCCATTAGATGGAAGACTTTTAATACAGGCTAGACTTTCTGCCTGATGATCTTGTTCTTCACCCACTACTCCACGAGCTAATGAACACCATTTTAGCTCGTATACACCATAGCCTACCTGTTGTATTAGCGCGGCATTTGCCAAAAAAAATCGCGTATAAGGATACTCAGGCTTAGGAATAATAAAGTGAATTCTGTGCAGTTTTTTCCCCGCAATTAAGTAATCATAAATATCTGTCCTGATTGAATCAAGATACTGTCCATATACTAGGGCACGAGCCAACATAAAAATATTGGTTTTGTATGCTACCAGGGAAAAAAACAAGCCGATAAAAACACTAGTAACAAGCTTCCTCCAGTTTCGTGGAAAAAGGATAGTCCATTGGCAAATACACCAGAATAGCAGCATTAAACCAGCTGTCATTGTACCAAATAAAAGTCTAGAACTCGTTATTTGGCGTTCAGGTATAATTAAATAAAATGCGTTACTTAATATAAAAATAATAACCGCCATGATACAAGCCTGTCCCAAATTGAACAAAGCGACGCGCCTGTCATAATGATACAGCTTAGATTTTAAAAAAGAGATAAGCCCAAAAATCATGCCCGTCGACAGCAAGATGATGGTAATCAGTCCTTGTAATCGCATATTACCTGAGGGGAAAAAAATCCATAAATTGCTGAATACATTTCCTAGTTCAAAAAATCGTGTCAGTATTTCAGCTATTTTATAGTTAGGGTGATCCAGCCTATAGGCAGGCGGCACAAAAGATTGAGCATTATGATGAATGTTATGATATGCCCAAGCAAAATAGACAAAGCAGACAATGAGGAATAGAATCACTTCAAAAATAAGCTGCTGTCTTGTCTTCTGCCAATCTTTTAATTTTGAAAATAATAATTTAGCAAAAATTAAAGTGCCAAAGAAAAAAGCCATCGCAGGATAGGTCAGCAGCGCAAGCAGGATAAGCAAAGCAGATAAACAAACTTGCACTATTGATTTACCTATACATCTATATCCTGCCAAAATAAAAATAATAGCAAGCGGTAGAGGAATGGCACCAACTGAAACTGCATCGTCATATAACTGCGGAACTAGAAATACACAACCTGCCGTAAATAAAGCGCCGGCTAATGAAAACCCTAAAGAGCAAAATAGATCTGCCAACAGTCCTGATGCAAACCCCATCAGCACAACAGAAACCAGCCGCAATACTCTCATCCGTTCCAATGTATATCCAAACTTATAACTGCCGCAATCCAGATAAGCTTGTATAGGACGGCCCAAAGTCTTCACGAATCCAAAACCATCGTCTGCACTACAGGACTTGTGAAGACCGCCCAGAGCGTATCGAAAATCATCGGAAGCATAATATAATAGATTAACAGATGGTGAGAATATTAAATAAACAAAGAAAATACTTATAATGATACATATCAAAGTACGTTTTTGATTTAATAAGTGACTTGTAATCTCGCTCGACATAACAGTATGCTCATTTGTTTAACTCTATTCGCTGCGGGTCACCAGTAATCATTAACATGGAGTCAGTCTTTTTAATCGGTTCACCAACATGCGAATAAGTCACTGCAATACTATTTGCCGGTAATTTTTCAATACAGCTGATAGCTTCTTTTTGGTGATCTTTTTCTTCTCCTGAAAAACCACGGGGCAAAGAACACCAAATGAGCTCATTTTTCTGATCACCTGGTAATTGTGCTAAAGCTGCATTGACTAGAAAAAACTTATTATAAGGATAATCTGACTCAGGAACGATAAAGTGAATTCGACGAAGCTTGTTACCTTTAACTAAATAATCTGAAATGACTGTTTTCATCGCATTTAGTTTATCGGCTGCGCCTGTGGCACTCACCATACCTAGCAAATTCGCTTGATATGCTTCCATTAGAAAAATAAGACAAACCAAAATAGCGAATACATTTTTTTTCAAAGATGCAGGGAAAATAGCACTCCATTGATAGAGGCACCAAAATATCAATGGAAGAAAAGATGCCATCGTAGCAAATATTAGCCGTGAGCCCACTGAATCACGGCCTGGCATCATAAGAAAAAATGCGCTAGAGAATAACAGCAGAACAAATACACCAACTATAGCTTGACCTACTGTATTTAATGCGACGGGTTTGTTTTGCAAATAAAATTGACTCTGAAAAAACCGAGCTATTGCAATTAAAACACCACCAACTAGGACTATAACTAGCGCAGTTCCTTGCCAGATACTATTAGTTAAGGGAAGAAGCATCCATGCCCCATCAAATAGATTAAACAAAGGAATAGCACGTTTATAGATTTCAATAAGATTGAAATTAGGATGATCTAGCCGATAAGCATCTGGGATGGGTGCATGTGCATTATAACGCATGTTAAAATACGCCCAGATGAAATACAGCACACACACCGCACAAAATAAAATAACATCCTGCAGAACATCTCGCCGAGTTTGAGTCCAATTTACCAGATTTGAACTTAATAGCGTTATTAGTACTAATGTACCGTAAAAGAAAGTCATGGCAGGGTATGTTAGTAAAGCACAGAAAATTAATATTGCCGAAACACTAAACCATACTAATCTATTTTTCTTTTGTAATTCACTACTATAAGAGCGCGCACGCCTTATACATAGATGAGCCAATACAACGAGCAAAACAGGAGATGCAAGAGATGTTGCCCCCGTTAGAATGGTATCACCATACAAACGATTGATGAGTATAAAACTTCCTGCTCCAAAAAAAGCTATCCAAACAGAAAATCCAAGAAGATAAAGCCATTCAGCCAGCAAACCCATGCTACAACCCAGCAAAGCTAGCGCCACAAGACGCACTACTCTCATATGTTCTAAGGTATTGGCAAATTTGTAATTTAAACAGTCCATATAGGCTTGTATGGGACGCCCTACAGTACCTGCAAAATAAAAGCCATCATCTGACGCACATGTTTTATTCCACCCGCCGAAAGCATATCTAAAGTCATCGCCTCCATAATAAAAAAAATTAAGGGCCGGTGAAAATATAAAATACAAGGCTATGGTACTAATAAAAATAAAAAGAATTAGACGTTTTTTGCTTACCTTGTTTTGCAACATTCCATTCCACATTAAAATCTCTCCTTAACCTCTAAGCGTGGGCTCAGCGTTATTCCAATACATAAATTGCAATCAATCATCGGTATTAAAAAAGGAAAAAAACTACGATGCTCGATGTGAAAATAAGTTTCGAGCTCCTGCAATATTTCATGTGGTCGGTTAATATGTTCACGTTCGATAAACCACTTATATGATTGCTTATAACGACGCTCAAAAATACGCTGTGCGGATATTTTTCTTGCAAGCGTATAAGCTAAACCACCCTCGCATGGAATAACGATCGAAAAACGCCCGGTTTTTTTATTACATACTCGATGCATTTCTTTTACAGTAGCAGGCAAATTGGGTAAATGTTCCAGCACATGAATCGCTAAAATACGGTCAAAATGATCATCAGGGAAAGGCAACGTTTTCTGACAGTCCGCTACTTGCGACTGTATATCAGGAAAATTAATCTTCATTTGCTCAACCATGACGTCTCTTAGATCAAGAGCAACATAATTTCTTTTCTGTTCGAGGGAAAGGTTTTCATATTTAAGATGTTCACCAAGTCCCGCGCCTATTTCAAGCGTTTTTAAAAAATGATCGGGTGCATTTTTAACGACATAACCATGATTAAATTTTTCGATCATACCATAACGCGAACGACCGGCTAGCTCTTCATGCCAATGTTTCATGAAATCGTTACTGATATTTTCCTGCTCTGGAGTTAAAGGCGGAAAAACTTTAGGCCAAACATTCGTTTTCATTTACTATATTCCCTCATGTAGCAGATATATTGAATTAGATAGCACTACTTGCAATATCCAACTCAAACCCAGCTGCGATAGCATCCTGACGAAACATATTAACAGTCTCCAAAGAATAAGCTATTAAATCCTTACCTACTAAACTCAACTTATTCAACACATCATTTGTCGCTGTAATAATATGACAACCCACTTCATCCGCCTGAAAAACATTGAGTAACTCACGAGGACTAGCCCAAATAAGTTCGAGTTGTGGATACGGTTTCATCATTTCTACAGCAGCACGCATAATAGGCATAGGATCTCTTCCTGTATCAGCAATGCGCCCTGCAAATACTGAAATATAAGCCGAAGGACCTTGTGCTAACGCCGCCATGACATCACTCACTTGATCAAGTGACATTAAGGCAGTCACATTTTGTTTGACACCGGCATCCGCCAGCTCACGAATCAAGCCAGTCGCCGGAATCCCTTTCGTATTCATCACAGGAATTTTGACGTACACATTTTCACCCCAACTTGCAATTTCCATTGCTTGCACTTTCATTTCTTCAAATTCATCAGCGAATACTTCAAATGAAATGGGTCTATCTTTGATTTCTTGTAACAAATCTAAGGCGAATGCTTTGTAATCGGTGATGCCTGCTTTACGCATGAGTGTTGGGTTTGTTGTGAAACCCTTGATAGAAGGATTTTCATACATTTCCAAGATGCCGTTCTTATGAGCGCCATCAGCAAATAATTTAACTTTTAAGTCAGATGTAAGCTTCATTTCTTTATCCTCTATAAAAAATCGTTAATAATCCATTTGGCCGCACCACTCAAGGTAGATGTTGTAAAATCAGGCGCCCTTGCTAAAAAAGGCTCTTGATAATTGCAATCAAGCCATACTGTTTTGCAACCCGCTTGTTTACCTGCTTCTATGTCTTTCCATCTGTCACCAATCATGACGCTTTGCGATAAATCAATGTTATACTGTGTTGCCGACTGCAGTAAAAGACCCGGAGACGGTTTTCTACAGGTGCATTGATCTGCATTATCATGATAGCAAACCAGAATAGCATCTAAAGGCAATATTTCTAATAAATAATCATTGATCGCTTCCACCGTTTTACGAGGTGTTGTACCTCTAGCTACATCCGGTTGGTTGGTTGCGCCAATCAATAAAAAACCGGCCTCTTTCAATATCTGCAAAGCGTGTGTCACGTCTTTTGGAATCTGTAGGGATGCTAACGAAGAAGGAGGATAAGGTTTGCCATCGCGCACCACTGCCTCATTTAAAACGCCATCCCTGTCTAGAAACACTGCCCTTTGCATATTAACGTACCGATTCCCATTTTGTTTGAGCCACTTTAAGTTTGGGATGCGATACTAATAAATGCCAAACAACCGCTTGAAAAGCTTCTGCATGTGGTGTGGTATTTTCAGGGTTTGGCGTCGGAATAATCACACAGGCATCAGCAACAGTTGCAGTATAGCCACCGTCTCGTCCTACAATGCCTAATACTTTTGAACCGATCTGTTTTGCATATTGCAAAGCAGACACTAAATTAGGGCTCACATTTTTTTCCAAATTCCCGCCGCCTACTGATAAAATAAGGAGCAAATCGTTCGCTTTTAATCGACTGACTTCTAACCATTTTGAAAAAATAGTCGACCAACCTTCGTCATTGGTTCTTGCCGTTAATTCCGATACATTATCGGTTGGGGCATAAGCTTCGATGCCTACAATTTTACGGAAATCATTCACGGCATGAGATGCATTTGCAGCGCTTCCACCGACTCCTAAAATAAATAACCGCCCTTGGTTTTCGCGTGCTTTAGCTAATAAATCAACTGAACGCTCAATTTGCTGTATATCGAGTTGCTCGATTATCTGGGTGGCTTCAGATAAAAATTGTTTAATAAATTGCATGTTGCTCCTTTGATTTATAGCGCTTGTTGATAGGATGACAATAGTACATTAACTCTCTTATCCCTGCAAATGAACCTGTCTCTCATTGCGAAGACGCTATTGATCGAACTCCCTATCCCGCACTAATGAATAGTATTTAAATCATCGCCTGGGGGCGGGAGAAGGAGTTCGATCAATAGCGTCTTCGCAATAATTATGTATATTTTACCGTTAATTTTTTATATAGCTCTCTAACTCTTTTATACCTGCAAATGAGCCTGCTTCATAAAAGCGCTCTTTCACTTCATAGGCGGATAACTGCTGTTCTGCTAATAAATGCTGATATAGCAAAGCAAGATCATACGGCTCATTACCAGACACCTGATTAAATGCTTGTTTATTGAACAAACCTAAGCCGTAATCAATATACTGCATCCGTTCGGTCTTGTTTTTTTTGTCATAAACCAAAATATGACCATTGGCAAATTCCACGTTACTAGTATCCCACTGCCCACTGTTTCGAAATACCGTCATGAGAGCAAGCTTCTGACTGTGCATATAAGCATCTTGAACAGCCTTATAATCACAAGGTAAATAAGAGTCACCATAGAGAACAAAAAACGTGTCTTTAAGCAAAGGCATTGTCTGCTTAATAGCACCTGCCGTACCTAATAATTGCGGACCATCGAAGGAATAGGCAATATTGACACCATACTCTTTACCATCGCCTATCACTTTGATAATTTGCTCTCCGAGATAGCCCACACACATTACTATATCTCGAATACCATTTTGCTCTAATAACCGTAACTGATGCGCAATGAAAGGTTCGCCGTTCACATCAACTAATGATTTCGGTATTGTTTCTGTCATTGGACGCAAACGAGTCGCAAGACCGCCTGCTAAAATCACAACTTGAAATAAACCTGACTTCATGACTGTGCAACGACCTGTGTACCAGAAAAATCAAAACGAAAACGAACTTCATGTAAACCTGCATCGCGCATTGCATGACGAAGCTTTACCTTGTCATCTGCATAAAACATTAAAAACCCACCGCCGCCTGCGCCAATCATTTTCCCACCCACAGCACCATTGCGACGCGCTAGTTCATACCATTCATTAATTTTGTCATTACTCATATTGCCTGAGCGTTTTTTCTTATGTTCCCAATGCACATTCATGAGTTCCGCAAATTCATGAAGATCACCTTTTTCAAGTGCATCTTTGCTTTGAAAACCTAATTCTTTAATGAAATGCAAATTCGCAATCATATCGTGATCTTTGTCTTTACTTTTCTTATCTTGCTCTATGAGAATGGCAGAAGCTGAACGTGAATAACCTGTAAAGAACAATAATAAATTATCCTCAAGGCTATATAAAGTATCTTGATCTACTTTCAGTGGCTGCGCTTCTACTTCTCCATTAGGTAAAAAACGAAAACAAGTAAGGCCGCCATAGGCTGCAATATATTGATCTTGTTTACCGATAGGTTCATTTAAAAGATTCAATTCAATATGACAGGCTTCTTCCGCCAATTCACGAGGATGAATTAAATTCTTTTTTAAAGTATGAAACGCTTTCAATAAAGCGGTGGTAAAGCTGCCTGATGAACCTAATCCTGTTCCTGCTGGAATATCTGCCATACTCGTAATTTCAAGGTAAGGCGCCGTAATGTTAACATGTCTTAACGCTTCACGAATAATAGGATGCTCAACATCATCAATAGAAGTCACTCGTTCCAGCTTTGAATATTTGATAATAAGTTCTTCTACAAATGTTTGATGCAGTGTGATGTAAACATATTTATCAATCGCACCCGCAATTAAAAAACCGCTATGATCGCGATAATAAGAAGGAAGATCAGTGCCTCCTCCACCCAATGAAATGCGTAACGGACTACGAACAATGATCATAATTAGACTTCCTGTAAATTTCTTCCACAATTTTTAATGCCGCATGCGCATCTTGTATGCCCGCTGCGGGTTGGCGCTTTTGTTTGATATCTTCAACAAATTCAGCAAACTCAATGGCCCATGAATCATCTGCCATAGGATACTCCCACATAAATGTTTCAGGCGGCCCCATTTGCGCAGACATTTTATAAAAACTAATACGCTCAGTACCGTAACTGCCACCCAAGCCATTAATATCAATCTTACCTTTACGACCATACATTTCAAATGAAAATAAATTTTTCCACTCAGTACAGCTCGCGTGTAAAAATGCAGTTTGATTTTTAGGCGTTTTTAATAATAAAAAGCCGTTATCATCCACAGGCATATCCCAAAAATAGGTATGCGCATGTCCTTGCACGTCATTGAAGTCGCCTATAAACCAACGAGCAAGATCAATGAGATGCACGCCTTGATCAATCAATTCACCACCACCCGATAATTCGGGTTGCGCACGCCATTCTTTATCATAGCCTACACGTCCACCATGGCCATAGCGCCCTCGGATGAACATGAGCTCACCCAATGCATCTTCATCAACAAGTTCACGTGCTTTGCGAAAAGCGCGATGATATCGATGATTGAATCCAACACGCACTAATGAACCCGATTGTTTAGCAGCAGCAATCACTGGTTCAAGCTCACTAGAATGTCTCCCCGCGGGTTTTTCAAGTAACACGTGTTTTCCTGCAAGCACCGCAGCCAAACCAATTTCTGCTAATGTGACATGCAAGGTAGAAATAATAACAATATCCACATCAGGACGATGAATGGCAGAATGCCAATCTGTTAATGCCACACAACCGGGATGTTGTTTTGCAAGTGCGTCTGCTTTTTCTTGAACGAGATCCACACACGCCACAAGCTTACAACCTGCAAGTGTCTTCGCACGTTTTTGACCAATCAAACCACAGCCAATAATGACAACATTCATTAGCTTTCATCCCAGTTTTGACCGCGATCAGCAGGTACAATGCGTCGCAACGTATAGATATCCGATGACATTAATTCATTTAAATAGGCTGGAAATTTTTTCCAAGGATCCCACACCGCACTGATTAATTTACCAGTAATACCTTCACTTTCAGCAGAAGCTAAAAAGGTACAGAGTGAAGCACCCACTTCCAACGAAGTACCACCCTTCTCTTGTTGTTTTAAGGATTGTTCGTAAAATTCTTTGCCTACTTTATCAGGCCCTGCTTCCAGTATTTCATCTAATAACCGCGTGTTTAGTGCGCCCGGCGCTATCGTATTAACAGCAATATTAAAAGTGCTGACTTCCTCAGCCAGTGTTTCAGCAAATCGCACCACAGCCGCTTTTGAAGCTGCATACGCACTTAAAAAAGGCATGGGCTTCGTGGCACCGCCGCCGGAGAGAATAATAATTTTGCCAGAACGATTTTGCTTAAAATGAGGTAGCACAGCGCGACACTGAATGACGGTGCCTTTTAAATTAATATCAATCGCATCTGACCATTCATCCCAATCAATTTCTTCTATGGGCCCTTTAGTCCCATAAATACCCGCATTCGCAACTAGCACATCCACCCTGCCCGTTTCAGCAAGCGTTGCTGCAACTAAGGCTTCTACTTGTGCTAGTTTAGAAACATCGGTAGGCATTGCCATGACTTTTGAACGCTGATTAGCTAATAGAAGCAATTCTTGTTGCGCTTTATAAAGTGATTCCGCATTACGTGCGCATAACATAACATCTGCGCCTTCTTGCACGAATTGTTTAGCTACTTCATATCCTAAGCCTTGGCTTGCACCGGAAATAATAGCACACAGTCCTGTTAATTTCATACATGTCTTCCTACAGAAAAATATTTAATTCTTTTATCATCCCCTAAACTTTTTGCTAAAAAACCACCCGCATCAAAAACATAGGGTTGTTTTAGAGTCGTCAGTAACTCTTCAACGCTTAGCGCGCTGAATTCTGGCCATTCAGTCGCAATAACCACTGCATCTGCATTTTTCAGTGCTTCAGCCAAGGTATTTTTAAGTTGAATAAATGAAGTGAACTCAGTTGGCAATACTTTAACAGCAGGATCATACGCCGTAACATGAGCACCTTGATCAGCCAGCCACTGACACATTTCAACAGCAGAAGAACGACGCAACGTGTCTGTACCTGCTTTATAAGTCAATCCTAATGTAGCAATCGTTTTATTTTTTAACTCTTTTAAAATATCCATCATTCTGCGGCAAGACCATTGCTTATGTGCATGATTGCTTGTTAGCAGCGCTGAAAACAAAGGCGTAGCCATAGCATGTTGCTGCCCTGTTTGAATTAAATAATTCACATCACGCGCAAGGGTACCGCCTGCAATGGCATTACCAGGTCGGAGATACGCTTTTGCCCCAATACGCTCTTCACTTTTTAAACCAAGCTCCACTTCACGCGCATTTGCGCCGACTTGTTCACACAATGAAGCAATTTCATTAATAAAAACGACAGACGTAGCCAAAAATGCATTGAGGGCATGCTTAGTCATTTCAGCTGATTCAATCGACATCCAAATAATATGTTGAGTAAATGGTTTTAATAAAGCTTGTATTCGTTCTTTATCAGCGTCGGTTTGTAATCCCACAATCACTCGGTCTGGTTTGGTGAATACGTCAATCGCTTTTCCTAAACGCAAATTTTCAGGAGAGCAGGCAAAAGTAATATTTTTATCTGAATACTTTGCTTGACAGTGTTCTTGTAATCGGCGAATGGTACCTACAGGCAACTGGGATGAGATCAGTACTAACGTGTTTTTTTGAAGTTGTGGAAATAGTGCTGTCACAGCATTCATCACAAATTCAATATCCGCATTATCTTGATCATCCACAGGCGTATCAAAGGTAACCCAGACGATTTCAGCATGAGCAATCTCTCCTGAATCAGAAGAAAAACGTAATTTTCCTGCATGAGTCCCTTGAGCTATTAATTCATTTAATCCAGGCTCATAAATAGGAGCTTCATTTTTTTGTAATTTTTCTATGATGAGTGAATCAGGATCAAACCCAAGCACATCATGCCCGCCTCCTGCTAAGCAGGCTGCGGTCACTGAACCTAAATGCCATAATCCTGCAACAGCTATTTTCATGCTCTATTCTCCAATACCCAAGGATTTTGGTGTAAATATTGAATGGTTTTTAACACACCTTCACGTATGCTGAGTTTAGGTTTCCAACCCAGATTTTGCACACGCGCGACATCCAGGAAAATAAAGGGATTATCCCCAATCCAGCCTCGCTCACCGCCCGTATAAGTATGCTCAGGCTTCAAACCTAAATATTCACAAATCCAGCCAATAGAGTCTGTGACTTGGCAATACTCATTCGTACCTAAATTGAATATATTAACTTTATCTTTTGCGTTATCAATCACCCACATCATGGCATCTAAACAATCTTGAATGTAGAGATAAGACTTACGTTGTTTGCCATTGCCTAATATGGTTAATTGATCAGGGGTTTTTAATAACTGTTTGTAAAAATCAAAAACATGACCATGGGTATAACGCTCACCCAAGATAGACACAAAGCGAAATATATAGCCCTGAAAATCGAATCCTTCGCAATAAGCTTGGATTAATCCTTCTGCAGCCAACTTAGAAGCACCATACAAAGAGGTTTGAACTGGGAATGGCGCATGCTCAGGTGTGGGGATAACAGCAGCTTCACCATAAATTGAACCCGTAGATGCAAACGCAAGACGTTTTACATTGTTTGCGCGCATGGCTTCTAATACATTGAAGGTAGCAATTGCATTTTGCTCTAGATCTTTATGCGGATGATTGGTGCCAAAACGCACATCAGCATTAGCTGCAAGGTGAAAAACAAAATCGATACCGGACATGGATTGAGTCAGTATGTCTCGATCTAATAAATCCGCTTTAACCAAAGTAAAATTGGGCGATTGATTGGCTTGTTCTAAAAATTCGGTCAAGCCTGTAGAGAAGTTATCATAACCTACGACTTCATGCCCCGCATTTAATAATTTATCCGTTAAGCTACTACCAATAAAACCAGCACACCCTGTTATAAAATAACGCATTCAACCAACCCCTTTAAATTAAATTTTTATGCAGCGCGTATAAAGGCAACTTACAGTCCCTGCCCCGTAGGACAGGCTGCTTAGAACATTCCTTCCCCCTCCGGGGGAAGGTTAGGAAGGGGGAATATTTCATTCCACCTTCTTTCTCTCGCGATTCCGCTAAAAAAGAAGGGAGTTTTTTATATTCCCCCTTCCCTTCCTTCCCCCTGAGGGGGAAGGGATGGACTAAGCAAAACTTTTAAAATTTGTCCCGTACCAAAGGAAACACCCAATAACGCAACATCAAATAACTCACATTAATAGTCACACCTATAGAACATAAAATTCCAACATAAGGCGACATATGTAATAGCTCTACTACCATACGAGTCACGCCTAATGTGATCAAATAATTAATAAAAATCATGGTAAAATAACGAGGCATTTGCAATAAGAAATGCGTGTGATCACTTTGAAACGTTAATTTTCGATTCACCACAAAATGTACGAGGACAGATAAAACATAGGCCACCGACACCGCAACTTGATAATTGAGACCTACAACTTTCCATAAAACAGTGAATGAACCAAAATTAACAGTCGCTGCTAACACACCCACGAACAAAAATAATAAAATTGATTTTTGATTCGCCAAATAATATTGATAACAATGAGAAACAAGATGTCGCTTTTGTGTTTTCATTGAGTCACTCATGACCTTTTCGCCATTATTTTTCATGAAGTGTCTCTAAACTAGCATCTCTTTCTTCGTGAGCATGGGATTGATGAGTAACGACTTGATCAATAATAAACATCGGCCGTCTTTTCACTTCATCATAAATCCGCCCAATATATTCCCCCATTAATCCCAAGCAAAGTAACTGAATACCTGAAAAAAATGTCACTACCAACACTGTCGTCGACAACCCTGGCGTTAAATCAATTCCAATGATTTTTTGGATTGCATACCAACTGCCGAGTAAAAAACTAAAACCCGCAATCACCGCACCCATGATTGACATCATTTGTAATGGACGACTGCTAAAACTAATCAACCCGTTTAAACCAATCTTTAATGACCCTGTAAAACGATTATAGTTCCCCTGCCCTGCAAATCGCTCATCTCGATCATATTCAATACAAGTTTGCTTAAATCCTATATACGCCACTAAGCCACGCAAAAAACCATGCGACTCATTTAAGTTTCGAAGCTCATTGATAACACGACGCGTCATAATCCGAAAATCACCGGTATTCTGTGGAATCTTCATATCCGTTAATTTATTTATAACTTTATAACCAAAATAAGAAATCAATCGCTTAACTAATGTCTCACCTTTTCTAGACCGACGCTTTGCATAAACAACCTCATAACCCTCTTGAAGCTTGGCATACATATCCACAATCAGCTCCGGCGGATCTTGCAAATCCACATCGATCACAACACAATTTTCACCCTGACAAGTCACAATCCCCGCAATCGTTGCCGCTGGCTGGCCAAACCGGCGAGAAAATAAAATCAGCTTAATATTAGGATTACGATTAATTTCTTCTTGGATAATGTCTTGGGTATTGTCAGGCGACGGATCCAGGCAAAAGACGATTTCATAGGGCAATTGCATGCTTTGCAAGATAGGCTCCATGCGTGCTAGGAAAGGCTTGATAGTAAGCGCTTCTTTGTACACGGGAACAATAACAGAAAGTGCTTTTTTTTCTGGTGAAATATTAACCATATGTGATGATCTTACTGAGGATATAAGGGAGCTGAATTATAGTAAAATTCTAATCAGATAGCAATGCGATCAATTTGGTAGGTGGGGTCATGATTTTTGTGAAAGCACATAACAACTGTTCGCACTGAAGAAGCTGCGAACAGTGCATGAAAGGATACTTAAGGACTTGGGGTCGCTGCTGCTTGAACGCTTTGTGTTAACTCGCTACGCGCAGTAGAAATATTCCCACGGGCCCATAAAGAGTTTAAAAGAAACTGAGGCGCACTCATTATGGCAGCAAACTGTAGAGACGGAACGAGGACGCCTGTCATCCATGTGCTAAAAAAAGCTGCTATAGTAGGTGCGGCTAGGGCTGAGCAAATCGTCAAGAACACTGTTGTGGCAGCTGCTATTTTTACAGAAAGGATTAGTGCATCTTTTAAATCTTTCCAAAATACTTTATAAAGTATGTTGTTATCTAATACAGGTACATAAGTATTTTTTTCAAACTCAGCAATAAAAGCAGGATTTATATCGGAAGGATTGCTTGTAAAAGTCCTATACATGCCCGCTGCTTGCGTACAGAGTTTTTTAAATGTAGCAAAATCAATTTCATCATCAACATAAAGTTGAGCTGCATTATTTATAAAGTGATTGTGTTTCTTAATATATTCCTTCGCCTCTTCTGTTTTGCCTCCCTCAACCGAAGCTTTATAAGAAGCGCGATATTGACTAGCTACGTTTTTACGCGCTTCCTCTTGTGCGATGAAATAAACTGTAATACAGTATAGCAACTCACAGGCTCCCTCAACTGCAACAACGCCCGCGGCTGCCCCCTCTAATGGATTTAATGGGTTTCCAGCGAGGAGATCATAAGCAGCCACAGAAGCGACACCATGTGCGAAACCTGTATCGCTTAGCCCTGAGACTATTGCGCCTGCTACCATAGTTTCTCCCAAGCCTCTTTGTGTCATCATGATACGTCTTCTCTTAAGTTAGTGTCTGAGTAAGATATCACAGCAATCTTAAGGTTTTATTAAATTAAAGAACTTTTTATCATAAATTATTTTTTACTCTAACTTGCTG
>DHJK01000047.1:9721-10845 GCA_002404295.1 Legionellales bacterium UBA4722 | reverse complement strand
AACTATACTAGTTAAAATAAATAGAAAATGAAATTTTTTCATACGTGCACTCATTATGGTTAATAAATTATTTCTTTAAAGTTTAATATACTCATGCTTTTTTAAAACCCATCTTGAGTTCAGCATGGTATGCTAATATTATTATAACGATTTTGTAGCATCTAAAAAAATCGTTAAAAAAAGTTATATCCTGCATGCTAACTTATTTCTAATAATTTCCCATATTTTTTTGTTAGGCCCAATTGAATAAAAAGTTTATTGCGATAGGGAATAATGGCTGACACATCATCTTCCATATTTAAATGCCAGCGTTCTTTACCCGTTTCCTCATATAAAGCATAAAGACTATCATGTGCTCCAATGTACAATACATTATTTATGCTAATAGGTGCAGTAATAGCCTCTATATCAGCATGCCATAGCATTTGGCCTGTTTGTGCATCTAAAGCATATACTCCACTTCCCTTTGATGAATAACGTATGGGCTCACTGAAAGTGCTAATAGGTGATAAGAGAACATGGGAGACAAATAATTTGTCATGATGCAGTGTACTCGCTAATGAACCATATTTAGCGTAATTAGGTTCATTGAGAGAACGTTGCCAGATAAGTACACCTGTTTTTTTAGCATAGGCTGTAATCCGTCTATCAATCGACCTAAAAGGTATAGAGTTAACGTAAATAAGCTCTTTACCTACTATCACATCACCGAGCTTGATTGATGTATGGTCTGCCCATAGCAATTGACCATTTTTCATATTGACAGCATACAAACTACCATCTTGCGATACGAAAAAAAGAGCTTGCCCATCAGTAGATAGATTATATGTGGGTGCTGGCGAGCGTCTCCAAATAATTTTTTTCTTTTGCAAATCATATGCAGCCAGCTCATTAATGAGATATTTTTTAATTGTATTTTTTGTAGTAAAAACATATTATGTGAGTATAACGCTAGATTTTTTGTAAGATATTAGCCATACAGATCTATTTTATACATATAATATCCTTAAAAATACGCTTGAAGTCTATTGGTATGGTTCTTGCAAATCTCATGCGGGTCGTGTGGAAGAACATTATATTTTTTGAGTTTAATAAATATTGTTTTTTTACAGCTTCTTTTTGTT
>DHJK01000047.1:2522-9672 GCA_002404295.1 Legionellales bacterium UBA4722 | reverse complement strand
ACAGCTTCTTTTTGTTTTTCAGTGCTGGTAGAGAGTAAATGAGTGATAAGTTGTTCGCGAGATGCATCGCCCGTCAGATCAGAAAAGCTTTCATTGATGAAGGCATCACTTTCTGGTTCATTGAGATTAATGATGAATTCTACATATGTTTGCTTTTCTGTAATAATTAACATCTGATATATTTTTTAATCTACGATAAATTCGAGTTAATTCAATTCGATATTGATCATACGCCATATTTTTATAAAGAGGAAGCAGGTAACACCGTTTTTTAAAGTTCGCCTTTGAGCCAATCAAGTGTGGCATCGCCCCCAAGTGCATATTAATCACAAATAAAGTCATTACATTGAGTTTTGTGTCGTTATAGATAGCGCCGTGTTTTGTAAATACGGCGCTAAAACTTAAAAAGATCGGTCGTGGAAAATGACTGCGCTCGTATTGATTATCAAAGCAACAGTAGCATTGCACCTAAGCACATCGTTAAATTAGTTACAAATAAAGCCATATGCTGTTTCTTGAGTTCACCTTTATATTTCCAGAAAGGGTGGAGTAGCATCACTATTGCGATGATAAAGGGAATAAGTGTGAGAGCTGTGAGTTTTATAAGAATGCCAAACATTAACATGACACCCATGATAATCTGAAATCCAATGATGAAAGAAAGCAGGAGAAATGGGCAGCGGAATTTGTGTTGTATCATGGTTTCTGTCATGGGCACCCAGTGATAGATGTTCCAGAAGCCAAAGAAGACGAAATAGTAGCCGATTAAGACGTGTGCCACGATGGGTATGATATGTGTGCTGTTGTCCATGTGATTGATTTCTCCTAGGCAAATACGATAATGAGTATACTCTCTCATTACGAAATCTGAAAGTATTTGATGATCTTGCCCCAGCAAATTAGTATCTGCTTTGCTGGGGCAAGGTCATGGTTCAAATCAGGGTAATATTATCTTGCCCGCATACGGGCACGATTGGAGCAGTGAAATTCTGTGAATAATGATGCTTAAATTTTCTTATAGGCTAAATACGCCGGCGCCCACATCATTCCACGAATATGCGTTTCCAAATCAGCAAAATCAGTAAAGTCTGCTATCTTTTCTGCAATAGCTTCTTTAGCAACCGCCATAGCCACTTGTAATGACACTTCTCGGATTTCAGTCAACGGTGGTAATAGATTCGCTTTTGGATCTGTTTTAGCGGGCGAACAATCCGCTAATGCTTTTGCTGCTTCCATAAACATTTTTTCAGTGACGCGCGTTGCCTGCACTGCGATTAAACCCAGCCCCATCCCAGGGAATATATAACAATTATTTGTTTGGTCCACTCTAAACGACTGACCTTGTTTGATGATATTACCAAACGGGCTCCCTGTTCCAATGACTGCTTTTTCATTCGTCCAATTCATTAAGTCTGTGGGATCAGCTTCGCTGCGACTGGTAGGATTTGATAACGGAAATATCACAGGACGCTCAACATGCGTTGCCATTTCGCGTACAATTTTTTCTGTGAACACGCCGGGTTGTCCTGATACACCAATCAATAAAGTAGGGTGGAAGTTTTTTATCACATCGTGCAAAGAAATAGTATCAACATTTTCATGTTGCCATTGCGTTAAAATATGACGCGACTTTGCAAAAGGTTTTTGGAAAGTCTGTAAATTTTCCATATCATCAAATAATAATCCGGCTTGATCAATGAGACAAAAGCGACTCTTTGCTTCATCCTCAGATAAACCATCTTCAATCATTGCTTGCATAATTAATTTACTGATACCACAACCAGCAGATCCCGCACCAAATACAGCAATACGTTGATCACGTAAATGCGTGCCTGTTACGCGAATAGCCGCAAATAAAGTGCCAGCTGCAATGGCCGCTGTTCCCTGAATGTCATCATTAAACGTGCATAACTGATCTCGATAACGTTCTAAAAGTGGATTCGCATTTTCTTGCGCGAAGTCTTCCCATTGCAATAACACATGGGGGAATCGTTTTTTAATGGCGCTAACAAAGGCATCAATAAATTCAGCATACTCTTTACCGCGAACACGTGGATGTTGCCAACCAATGTAGAGTGGGTCTTTCTGCAGCTCAAGATTATTAGTGCCTGTATCCAATAAAATAGGTAACGTCGCTGTAGGCGGTATGCCTGCGCAAGCAGTGTAAAGCGCTAGCTTGCCAATCGGAATGCCCATCCCGCCTGCACCTTGATCGCCAAGCCCTAAAATACGTTCACCATCTGAGACAACAATCACTTTGACTTCATCAAAGCGTGGGTTTGAAAGAATCTCTTCGATACAGTTGCGATCAGGATATGAAATAAAAACACCACGCGGACGACGATAAATATGGCTGTATCGTTGACAGCCTAAACCCACAATAGGGGTATAGACAATGGGCATTAATTCAGTAATATGTTCTTCGATCAAACTATAAAATAAAGTTTCATTGGAATCTTGCAAATCGCGCAGATAAATATATTTTTCAATGTCTGACACTTTACTTTGAAAAGTCTCAAAAGAACGCGCGCGTTGTATTGCCAAGGTGGTTTGACTAGGTGGCAGTAAGCCAATGAGTCCGAATGCTTCACGCTCTTCGGCCGGGAAAGCGGTGCCTTTGTTTAATAATGAATGAGAAAGCAGGGCAAAATCAGCTAGTTTAACTTTGAGATAAGGCTTGCCTGCATGATCGGTGGCGAATTCGTAATCCATAATTTACTCTAATTAGTATTGTAAGTTCTAATGATACCAAATAAATTGTCTAAAATTCAAATATATATGCTAGCATTTGCTATCAATGCTGGCATGTGCTAGCATAAATAGATCAGATATAAGCAGGAGATTTGTTTTATGGCTAATTTAAGCGTCAGAAAACTAGATGACCATATCTACGAAAAGCTACGTCTTCGAGCCGCAAGCCACGGTGTTTCGATGGAAGAAGAGGCGCGACAAATTTTATCATTAGTGATTTCCGTTCCGGAGCACATGACGGATGTTTTTCAAAAACATTTTGGGCAAAAAAACGGAGTTGATTTAAAGCTTCCTCATAAACGTGTGCCCCATAATCCCATGGATTTTGAAGAATGATTATCATCGATACCAATATCATTTCTGAAATGATGAGATCCTCACCCGCGATAAACGTTATCACTTGGCTAGACAAGCAAAATGCAGCGACTTTGTTTCTTACTACGATTACAATAGCTGAAATTACGTATGGGCTGCATGCATTATCTGCAGGCGCTAGACGAAAAACACTTGAAAATGCTTTTCACAATGCCATTACCGATGGATTTGAACATCGCATTCTTTCTTTTGATGAAAAGGCAGCCCAATTTTATGGCGAAATTATGGCTAATAGAAAAACAATAGGCCGACCCCTTAGTATTCTGGATGGCCAGATTGCCGCGATTACATGCGCGCAAAATGCAACATTAGCGACGCGCAATAGCCGAGATTTTATCGAATGTGGGATTGAACTCATTAATCCATTTAATTAAAGAACACAGGATTTATAACATGAACGTTTTACCAAAATGTCCAAAATGTGATTCAGAATATACTTATAAAGATGGCGAGCTTTTTGTTTGTCCTGAGTGTGCCTATGAATGGTCGCATCTAGTAGAAGAAGAGGCGGGTGACGTAGGTTTAATGATTAAAGATGCAAATGGTAATATGCTTCAAGATGGTGACACTGTTACTGTATTAAAGGATCTAAAAGTAAAAGGTTCGTCGTTAGTAGTGAAAGTAGGAACAAAAGTTAAAAATATTAGACTGGTTTCTGGCGATCATGATATTGACTGCAAAATTGAAGGTATTGGTGCTATGAAATTGAAGTCTCAGTTTGTAAGGAAAGTATAGATTATGAGAAGGGTAGTTCAAATACTCATTATTTAAATAACGTGGTAGATAGATGAGAGAAAACAGTCATTATATTTTTAGTCTGACTCGATTCCACCACCTGTTAAGCTTATGCTAGATCTCAGCAATATCACCTCCGCCATTGTCATTGCGAGCGTGAGCGAAGCAACCTAGTCTTTCAAGGCTGCTTGTGAGCCTTCATGGTTCTAATCAGCTTTGAAAAATCTAGGTTGCTTCGCTCGCGCTCGCAATGACAACGGTGGGGTGAGCTGATGCAAATCTCAAGGCTTCGTCAGAAATACTATTTTCTTCTTTGAAGAATTTCATAGAATTTTTTTCTTATATTCTTTATAGGCGGCTGTCTTGTTAGATGTTATTTTCCCGTCTAACTCTGGGGTATGAGCATTTACTTATTGAAGCAAGTGGCTTGTAAAGCATCTGTTAAAAGTTCCTTTGCAAGCTCTTCTGATGTTTTCATTTTATTTTTTTCTTTTCGAATATCGAAATTAAACTCATTTTTAAATATGCCATAAGAACGATTACCAGAATAAAATCCAGGCATTCCAATGTTTGCTAATAAACGAGTTTTCCAGTTTTTTTCTCTAGCAGCCTCGATTAAACTCACTAAACTTAGTTTGTTCATAGGGTCTTGTATTCTTGAGCGCGATTTTTTAAATAGATGTTTTGAAGCATCGTCTATTTGCTGATTCATGCTCAATCGATAAAATGTGGTTACAGCTTTTTGTTCTGTACCCTGGTATTTTTCCCAAATTTGCTGAAATATATTATCACCTATATTATTCGTAGGATTTCTAACATCAAAGTTAAAATGTTTTTTCAAAATTTCAGCTGTTCGATTGCCATTCTTGCCCCATGTAAAAGTCGGTTCTTGCATGGCATGCAGAATAATATCTTCTATTGTTAAATTGTTGCGATCTGTTTTTGAATTATTGAGCCATCCTGGGGAAAATGAATAGCATTCAGCGTCATAGAGTTTGAGAAAACTATTAATTTTATCTTTTTTAAGTGCTTCTTCTTCTATCTGTTTATTGAGTAGTTCCCAGTTAATTTTTTGACCTGGATTTAATGACATTGGACATTTTTTTTCTTTAAACTGTTCTGCTAGCTTTTTAATATAAAGGATGTTCTGCGTAAACGAGCCATTTGAATTTCGGTTTGTGGTGAAAAGGTATTTGATACATGAAAAGTTAAGCAGTGCATTGTCTGGGTTGAAAGTAGGTGTAGGGCATTGTAATAATTGTTCAGCTTCTTCTTTCAGGCCTATACTGCTTGAGAAATCAATGAGTGTTGTCGAAAAAGATTTTCCAGGTTCTAGTAAAAAAGGTGTAACAATAAACTCAGTTAGCGGATCTTTGTGAGTTTTGATGCCATCAATAATTCGCTTTGAATCATCAATATGGAATATGTGTACCTTTTTGCTGGTTTCTAAGACAGGGGGATGTGAAGGTGTGTGAATGCTTTCTTTAAGCTTTTCTTCTGTTTGTACTTGGTTTGTGATGAAGGCAAAATGATCTATTTTTATTGGGCTCAATGTACGGCTTATCTGCGTTTTTTCAGCTTCCAGTTCCAGTTGAATCTCCTTTGATTCAAGTGATATATGAATAATATTTTCATTGCCTATTGTATGATGCGCTGTATTTTCTTCTATTTTTTTTTCGAAAAGAATGATTGATTTAGTCTCTTCTGACATTGTTTCGTCTGAGATCGCGGGGTTTATTTTTGTAAAAAAATGACTGGCATCAACTGTAGTGCAATATTTAATTTTCAAGCCTGATTCATTTATTTTTTCTACCGCATAAGTAAAAGAATGAAGGTGGACGATAGATGAAGCCAGTGGAGGTGAGTGGTTAGCAGAAGGTTCGCTCTTTTGGTGTATATTTGCTTGCTCAGCTAAAGCCATTTTTATGTTGTTTGTAGATTCTTGTTTGCAACGTGCGGTTGTT
Organism: Legionellales bacterium UBA4722; assembly: GCA_002404295.1. Classification (GTDB taxonomy): domain Bacteria; phylum Pseudomonadota; class Gammaproteobacteria; order DSM-16500; family DSM-16500; genus UBA4722. The sequence continues at coordinate 3,847 of DHJK01000047.1, read as the reverse complement.
AAATAAAAAGGTATTCTTTTTGCTTCGCAGTAATAACCTATTGCCACAAGCTCTTCAGTTAATTCGCTTCCATACTTATTTGTATGTAAAAACGTTTTATCTAAATCTATGCTAACTACAGGAATTTCCTGATTATTCAAGCAGTTAGTAGGCTGGGCTGAGGATTTCATGAAGTCATTTCTCCATTGTAGTGTTTGATTCAAATAAGCTATTATTGTGCAATAAAAGCACTCTTTAGTCAAGAAGAAATAGATCAAAAAATAGATAAATGCTACAAAATAAGTTTGCTTTTTCCTTTGTTGTTCATTATAATGCTTGCATATAATTTTACCACTACCATTGTTTTCACATAAAAATCAGCCGATTAGGGCTGCAAATTAGGAGAGGTCTATGACAGCACCTTTGTACCGTTCAGAATCTTCCACAAATTCAATGAATTATGCACCTTTATCAGGCCAAGCTATTTTGGCTGAGATGAATAATCCTGAAAGCCCACTTTATAAAGATCTTTATAATGCAAGGATGGATGCGTTACAAAAGAAGAAAGCGCGTGAGACAATGGTAGGGGAAATGATTGAAGCGCAACAATTAAATGAAAAAATAGAAGATCTTGAAGATGAAATGGCGCTGGCTCGTGAAGCGGCTAGAGTGCAAAGCTGTGATGATTTCGAAAAATATTATGCTGAACAGCATAAAGCAATGATGAAAGAAATTGAATTGCTGGGTAGTTTTAATCAAGATCCTTATTTTGCTGCGTTGACTTCATTAGAACAAAATGTGCAGCAATTGGTTTTAGCGCAAAACGAATTAAATGCTTTGTATGCTCAACGTGAAGAAGCAGTGCGTAACTATGAATACTATAATAACAATGAAGCTTTTGTTGATATATTTGCGGATCAAGTGCAAGCGGGCGGGACATTTGAACTGAGCAATGGTAGAACTATCTCACTTGATACCAAACATTTATCAGTAGAGAAAAAACAAGAGATTCAAGCTGAGCAGGCTAAAATAATAAAAGAATTAAAAGAATATAAGAGGTTGCCAAAAGAAGCTTCTGTTAAAAAAGTAAACTCTCAACTTATTATGAATGGCTACTTTGTTTCTGAAGAAAAACAAAAACTACAAATGACGTTCATGGACTTAATGGCTGATATGAAACGCATGCGATTATTGCGTGCACAGGCAGAAGAGACTAACGCTGGTGGTATTACTGTAACACAACAAGCTGCATTGCTGGGGATCATGGATGGTAGAGCAATGCAAGTTTTTGTAAGTCGCAAAACTACAGCTACACTTCAATTAGGTTCTGTAACACTGCTGTGCGC
>DHJK01000047.1:2043-2365 GCA_002404295.1 Legionellales bacterium UBA4722 | reverse complement strand
GCGGAAAAGAATGTGTTTAATGATTTTCTTGGTTTGTCGGGAAAAAATAAAAATATAAATAATGATTACGTTAATGAATTTTTAGCAAGTAACCAACCAAACGTTGTCTTAAAAGAAGCACTAAGAAATAGTGGTTTGAGAGCTGGTCGTTAATTAATATCTTAAACTACTTTTTATGATGCACAGCCGCTTAGAACACCTCTCTCCTTGTGGGAGAGAGATCCAGGGCAATTGCACTTCAATTTTCAAGGCGTTCCCGTCATTGCGAGCTGAGTTATCCCCACGAAATTTTTTCTAACAAACAACGTCATTGCGAGCGAAG
>DHJK01000047.1:0-1904 GCA_002404295.1 Legionellales bacterium UBA4722 | reverse complement strand
TCCAGCTCGAAAGCAAAGCTTCATAACGCTATACTTGCGCACTAATTATGTCTTTCGAGCTGGATTGTTTCGCTTCGCTCGCAATGGCGGGAAATTTAAGTGCGATTGCCCTAGAGAGAGGTCGGCGCTCAGCGAAAAGTATAATATTAATGCGGATATTTTCCTGCTATTTTTTTCATAATCGCCTGATACACATCGGGTCGAACCGTGCGGTGCAATTCTATAATCCGTCGTGAAAAAGCAAAAGAAGGATTTCTATTATTTCCAGTAATGACTTCATGCACCACATCTTCTGGGGTGTCGGTATGTTGCGCAATCCCCGTGAGCGAATATTCCTCTGTAGATAAAATATCGTTAATCACGCAACGTAAAAATTCAGCCTCGATCATCATATTCTCCATTAAGCATAAAGATGTCATTGCTTTATATGCTGACAAGGATGTGCCTCCTTTTTTTCAAAGCTGGATCAATTTTTATTATTGATCGAACAATCGCGCTTGAGGATGATAATTTAATTGCAATTAAATTGGCGCCATCTCATAATATTCAAATAAAAAAATATCGAATTAATAAAAACAAAATAGTCCTCAAATCACTCGTATCAATATTTGGGTTGGTGATTTCACCCGGGGCTTTATCATTTCCCCTCTCATTTATTTTGTCAGATACGATTACAGAAGTTTATGGCTATAAAAATGCACGACTAATCATTATTTAAATAACGAGGCTCATAAATGAAAAAAGCAGTAATTTTATTTTCAGGCGGACTCGATTCCACCACCTGTTTAGCTTATGCTAAATCTCAAGGCTTCGATTGCTATGCGTTAAGTTTTAATTATGGCCAGAAGCATCATGTTGAATTAAAGGCTGCCAAAGCGATTGCGGCTCATTTCAATGCTAAACATAAAATTTTCAACTTAGAAATTGATCAGTTCGGTGGATCTGCCTTAACTGATAATGAAATTGACGTGCCGAATCATGATAGCTCGAATTCCGACATCCCTATTACCTATGTGCCTGCTAGAAATACTATTTTCTTATCTATCGCTTTAGCGTGGGCGGAAGTATTAGATGCGAAAGATATTTTTATTGGCGTAAGTTACGTAGATTATTCCGGTTATCCTGATTGCCGCCCAGAATATATAAAAGCTTTTCAAACCCTTGGAAATTTAGCAACAAAATTGGGTGTAGAAGAAGGCGGAATTAATATACACACCCCAATCATTCGTTTATCAAAAGCTAATACGATTAAAATGGGTGCTCAATTAGGCGTAGACTATTCAATGACAGTTTCCTGTTATAAAGCAGATGAACATGGCCATGCTTGTGGTAAATGTGATAGTTGCGCATTGAGAAAGAAAGGGTTCATTGACTCGATGTTACCTGATACAACTTTATATCAAGCATAAAAGCTACTAATAGCACTATAGCAAATCAAGGTATGACATCCAATGTATAGACCTCTTCAAGATGGCTGTTTTTGCAGCCGACTTGTCTTTTTTATGAAATGATAAAAATATAATAGTAACAGCTCACTTCAGTCTAGTCATTGCGAGCGTGAGCGAAGCAACCTAGTCTTTTAACGCTGCTTTTGAGCCTCAATGGCTCTAATCAGCTCTGAAAAGCCTAGGTTGCTTCGCTCGCGCTCGCAATGACGGCAGCTGGGTGAGTTATTACAAAACATACTATTAATGTGAGTATTTATCTGTTATTTTTTTCATAATTGCATGATACACGTCAGGTCGAACCGTTCGGTGCAATTCTATAATCCGTCGTGAAAAAGCAAAAGAAGGATTTCTATTATTTCCCGTAATGACTTCATGCACCACATCTTCCGGGGTGTCGGTATATTGCGCAATCCCCGTGAGCGAATATTCCTCTGTAGATAAAATATCGTTAATCAC
>DHJK01000078.1 GCA_002404295.1 Legionellales bacterium UBA4722 | reverse complement strand
TATTTAGCGCCAGCGACTAATTAAGGTTGCAATCGCATGCTCTAACTGGCCATCTCCTGTGTTAGGTATAGATTCTATTGCAGCTTTAAAATATTCAGACGCAAGACCTTTAACTCCCCTTTGATATAATGCCCCACCCAAAGAAGCTAATGCAAAAGGATCGCCCTTGGCAGCGCCAAGTTCCATTGTGTTGTATACAGCTGGTTTTTTCGCGACTTCTTTAAAATGTGTCACTATCGACGCTGTGTTCCGATCCTTAAAATTAGTGTATGACGAAGTACGTACAGGATCCGCTCCTTCACTTGACGACCAGGCATTAAATTGTTCTAGAATAGGGTCTTAGCGTTGCATATATAAGATCTCCTTTAAATAAATTTTAGGAAATAGTTTGCTATGTCTTGAGTATAGTTGGGATTTTATGTTTCAGTAAATTTCAGGAAATTTTTTTATATTATGTATATTCATGAAGTTGCGGGTATAATAGTTTTACTATAGCGGCTTATCTTATCATTACGGCTGTATAGTATCCACCCTGATGAAAACAAAGCGTCTTATTTAATTAAATTAATCATTTCAAACAGGGAAAAAGGATGACTAGTATCAAAAATACAGAGAGCTCATTTACAGAATTATTCAATTTACTTAAGCGGCATGATTGCTCCCCAAAAGAGTCACCGACATTGACCTATACCACCTCAGAATTGAAGGCGATTCATTGTCACGTGGATAATGCGACAGTCATTTTATTGCAAGGGATGCAAGATGTAGGTAATTTGATTGGTTTGCTAGGATCAAGAAACAAAAACGGAGAAGCAGGATTAAATGGACTTGGGTTTTTTATTGCCATGATTAGTAATCTTGCTGAGGCATTACATGTTTTACAACTAGATACAGATTATGTTTTGCAAAAACGAGGGTCAGCTGCTTATTGAAAGTATCTTCTGGTATTTTTTAAAGTGTTGCAATGTGTAAAATTTCATCTATATTTTACACATTGATATCTAGGGTTCAGCTGTATAATCAGATAAAATTCGTTTTAGCTAAACCCTCAGGAGTATGAAATCTAAATATTGATGCTGCCCGGCTTCTGAAATCTGGTCAAGAGCCAAATTACAGACCAGATCGAATATTAATTTTTTTTATTGCTGGCTCGTCTGAGAGAATCTTCTGATGGTGGGTGACAACTCTAAAATCCCAATCTATTGCGTTATAATCTTGATTAGATGTTTTTTCTAGTACAGCTTGAATGAATTTTGCAACACTGCTTGGATGGGCTGCCTGTACTGAATTATTGAAGATACCTTGCTGGCTCAATACTGCTGTTTTCATTGCTTTAAACATGGGTGTGTCTGTTGATCCTGGATTTAAATATCCAATAAGTGCAGTATCTTTATATTCATGCCGGAAATATTCAACAGCGACTCTCAATGCAGATTTTGATATACCATACGAACCAGAGATACCAGGTCGAATTTTGTTGTTTACACCGACATAATCAGAGCCAATAAATAATACTCTCGTCGTTGTATCAAAATAAGGCGCGAATTGTTGGGTTAAAAAAATGGGTGCCATTACATTTATATCGATGGATTTTTTGAGCGCGGCTCTCCCTGTCATTGTCAATGGCATATGAGGTTCGGTTGTTGCTGCGCAGTGAATTAAATATTGTATGCCATCATCAGGATTTATATTTTTTACTACTTTCTCAATTTCATTTTCATCACTTAAATCGGCAACAACTGTGACTACATTACCATTTTTTATAAATGACCTTGTGTGCTGTAAAGCAACTTCATTGCGACCGATGGCTAGCACGTTGCACTCTGAATCGGCAAAACAAATAGTTAGTGCTTGCCCGATGCCAGAGCTTGCCCCTGTAATAACGACCCATCTTGTCATTTTTAATGCCTCCATCTTATTATTTTTTAACTACTGCGAAATATATGTTTGACTAAATTAATTCTCTATATAAAACCTTAACTTAGTTTCTTAATTTAGCATCTGCTGCTTTCGCACATGAAATAATATTCATGACAGTAGGTTGGAAGAATTGTCTATTCGCAAAGCTATGACCCAGGCCTGGCATGATAAAAAGTGTTGAGCCTTTAATGGCTGCTTGTATGGCTTCACCATGCGCTAGTGGAAAAATAGGGTCTTCAGCGCCATGTATGATATGAGTCGGCGCAGTAATTTGACTAAGTGCAGCTGCATATAAATCATAGGATTCCATCGTTGCTTTAAGATGATTATTAGTACCTTCTGGATTTTTCATACGCTGAAATACCAATAAGGCCAATTCACGACAAAGTGCTTCATCGGTTGGAATGCTGCCGCTATTTACTTTGGCATTTCGAATAAATAATTGCACTTTTTCTTCCAATGACTCGGGTATGTTGTTAACAGATTCTTTCACAGCGTTTAACACCCGGGGATCCGGTGCTGGTAACGTATGGTTAGAGTCGACGCCTTGAAATGCATCAAGAGCAGGACGCATGTCTGTCGTTGTAACCATTAATGTTAATGAACGAACACGCTCGGGGAAGTGTGCGCCCAATAGCATTGCAATATTGCCGCCCATTGACCCACCCACTATATGCGCATCTTTAAGATGATAAAAATCCATAATGCGCACCACATCGGTTGTCATATCCAATAAAGTATAAGGATGAGTTTCAAAATTAAATGAAGTTGAGAGACCAGTATCCCTGTTATCATAACGGATAATGAAATAGCCATGCTGAGCAAGCTCTTCGCAGAACTCAGTTGGCCAGAGTATGCCTTGACCTCCAGAACCCATGATTAAAATAATGGGTGGATTTTCTTTACTGCCGAAACTTTCTGACCAGAACTCTAGGCCATCAACGTTAATCATTACTTCAGATGGGTGCATTTTATTAGTAGCCACTGTTGTCTCCATGTGATTAAGTATATAATTTTGAAGGTATCTTAATCGTTAGCTTTGACTTAATCAACTATCGGCTATGTGTATCTGAAATTACAACTCATTAATATTCACGGGATAATTTATGCGCATTCATATCATTATTCATGCCCCTTTTGAAAAGGCTGGGGTCATCGAGAGTTGGGCTATAAGTCATGGCTATGATCTATCTTCAACTCACTAGAAAAGGAGCCCTTGAGAAGCCCCTCTAAACTGCCTGATTATAAATTAATCTGGCCATAAATTATTTCTTTTTCGATAGAAACCCTTAATTTTTTTGAAAACGGAACATGGGTTAGCGAATCAAGCACGAACATATTGTATTTTGGGTAGTTAAAGCCAACGATTAAATTTTTCATTATGACAGGATATGGAAATCAATAATGCCTTCACCACACAAACAGGATATTTCTAAAAAGACAGCACTTAAGTTTGTTATTTTATTAAGTGTAGTAAGTCTATTTGCCGATATGACATATGAAGGTGCGCGCAGTATTACTGGACCTTATTTAGCGATATTAGGTGCAAACGCTGCTGTTGTAGGTTTCGTTGCTGGTTTCGGTGAATTCGCTGGATATGCGCTACGCATTGTCTCAGGATTTCTAGCAGATCGCACAGGTAAATATTGGACTATCACGATAATAGGCTATACCTGTAATTTACTTGCAGTTCCGTTATTAGCATTAGCCGGACATTGGTGGATAGCTGCGGTTTTAATTGTTCTTGAGCGAACTGGTAGAGCAATTCGCGTACCACCCCGTGATGCCATGCTGTCTCATGCCGGACAAAAAATGGGGATGGGATGGGTCTTTGGATTACATGAGGCAATAGATCAAATAGGCGCAATGCTGGGCCCGTTAATTGTTGCTTTCGTTTTATATATTAAAGGTGGTTACAAAGAAAGCTTCGCGATACTTTTGATTCCAGCATTAATTGCATTAACAATATTATTCTTTGCACGATGGCTCTACCCGCAACCACAGGCATTAGAGGTGCCGCATAATAACTTAAAAACTGAGGGCATGAATTCCTCATTTTGGCTTTATCTCGTCGGTGCATCACTAATCGCAGCAGGTTATGCCGATTTTCCTTTGATTGCTTATCATTTCCAAAAAACAGCTTTACTATCCCCTATTTGGATTCCCGTATCATATGCTATTGCAATGGGTCTAAATTCATTATCTGCGCCTCTTTTGGGTCATTTTTATGATAAAAAAGGTTTTGTGATTTTAATTATGGTGACGGTTCTCTCATGCCTCTTCGCACCTTTAGTATTTTTAGGAAATGCTACAACAGCATTTCTTGGCGTCGCTTTATGGAGTATTGGCGTAGGCGCACATGAGTCATTAATGCGTGCAATTGTCGCAAACATGGTACCGATGAAAAAACGTGGTTCTGCTTATGGAATTTTTAATACTGGGTATGGTATTTGCTGGTTTTTAGGCAGTTTTCTGATGGGTGTGCTTTATGACGTTTCAATTTTTTCATTAGTTATTTTTTCAGTCTTTATTCAGTTATTGGCTGTGCCA
>DHJK01000082.1 GCA_002404295.1 Legionellales bacterium UBA4722 | reverse complement strand
TACTTTTTCCCATTCTTTATTATCAATAAATTTAAATATAGTTTTAGAAAAAACGAGACTGGCAGGTATGAAAATGGGTGATGCAGCCAGCTGTGTAAGCCAAAACGGAAAAATAGCTGGCATGGACCAAGCAGCCAGAGCAAAAATACATAATCCAGCAATACAAGAACACGCTAAAAATACGACGGCAAGGAATTTTTCCTTACCCGTGTAGGGGTCATATATAGGGTTCTGTTTTGTGCCTATGTTTCTTGCAAATAAATTCCCCGTTATTCCAGTACCGCTCTTCCATCTCTGAATTAATTCATAAGTATCTTCTCGTGCAAATGAGTAGTTAATAAAAAATGCCATCCCAAACACAGCTGCCATCGCAGGTATACTCCAAGGCAAGATTAAAGCTGCAATAAAAGGAAATGCATTCATCCCACGCGTTTCAATGAAACCTTGGCAAATAGAATAAAAAAAACAACTCAACTTAGAGAGACGATGGCTTTCTGTTTCTGCTTTGCGATTTTCAGAATTATAATGCGTTATGTCTTCATTAAGATCTGCTTGTAAGTCGTAATAACATTTGTTTGGTATAACGTTTTTATACTTGTGAACCAGATTTAGAAGATCTCCTGGGCTTGCATCTGAGCTGACTGCTCTTTCCAGATTATTTAAAATATTCGAACGGTCATTTTCGTTACGCGATTTATCTTTACAAAGCGCATCTACAAAATAAATAAAATTCCCATAAAGATGGGGAGACAAATTAAGTCCATAATTATGTGTTACCCCGCCCGCTAAAAAATCTATTAAAAAATACCTAGAATGTTTTCCACGATAAAAAGTCCCTGTCATCAGGTTTTTTAGCGTGCTCATCTCCGCATAATTCGATGAAAGTGCATTTTTATAAGAGATAATGATATCCCTGCATGCCTCAAGCTCCAGCGGTGTTATTTTTTTTTCTAACATGATCTCCTCGGAATAGGATGGGTTGTTAGGCCTTAAAATCCTGTTGATTTTTATGGCATTAAACAGTAATTGAGTAGCATTGTACTCTAAATGTACTATTTTTGAAAGAAAAGAGTGAAAAGTGTTAAAGAAATGAGGTTTATAATTAATTTTTGATTTATGTTACAAAATCAAACATCATAGCATAGTCTATGTATTTGAATCTAAAGAGAGAAGCATATGCTTCAAGGCGGAAAGAGGCAAGGCGCAGGTAGGCCGAAGATTCATCCATTGCATACAAAAGTTATAAGAATCCCTGTGGAAGAAATTGCGTTGGTTAAGAGATTTTTAAATAATAAAAAGCTTTCAAAACATTTTAAATCAGTGTTTCATTCGTGGAATTTCTGGGATATCAGTTTTGGTTTTATCTGCTATTTTTTTTGCATTGTATACAGCGGATCTACTTTTTTGTGATAAATCCCTTACAAGGCGAGTAGTTTTTGATTTATGAAACATGGGGTGGATTTTTTGTACTTTGAGAAGATTTATATCCAACTGGTTTAATTCATTAGCTACTTTTTCATAAGTTGAATCTCTTTGTTTGTTATAATATTCAAGTTTTTTTATGGTGGTATTTAGCGCTGTTATTTTTTTTGAATTTCCTCTAGCACTATCAGCATGTAAACGAGCCATTTCTGTAACCAAGATGCCTATTATTTTAAATAATTCTTTTTCGTCCAGTAGTAAAGGCTTGCTGTTAGCCTGCTTCTTCCTAGTTATTATTCGATATCCTTCTACCGTTATATTTCCACCTACTTCTATGGTTTGTCCTTTTCCAAGGGTAATATTTTCCCCTTGGGGATTGAAATAATAAACATTAGATATATTAATTTTTCCTGGATCTAATTTATGTGCCATGGATACGAGCAACCCGGGGTCTTTGTCTTTAGAGATAAGGGCTTCACTTCTAACAGCAATACCCTCTAATTCAAGCTGTTACAAAAGGGAGCATGGAATGGGGTAACTATTCAGCGAGTTCCACAGTCCTAATCGTGAACGCGCCCGATTACGAGCCCGCAATCGGGCGCATTCACGATAAAAGCATGCTGAATAGTTACTAATAGGCTGCGAAGGCGGGAATGATATTGAATTATAATGATAAATCAAATGCAACAACTGCAATACCACAGTTGATTGCAAATAGATTTTAGTTTGAGGTTGTTTCCGTTTGAATTTCATCTATCCGTGAAGGCACCAAAGCAAGCTCAACTTGTTCAATCTGCCCAAATCGTTCCGTGATTTTTTTAGCGGACGTGTGCACTTGCTCTACATCCGTGTGAGCCTGCGCAATATGACGAGCTAAATTATCCATGCGTTTTTGGAAACGCTCAAAATCCGCAGCGAGTAAATGTAGATGTTTTTGAATGATATGAACTTGTTGACGAGTCGCGGCGTCTTTTAACACAGCGCGAGCGGTAGTCAGGATAGCCATCATCGTCGTCGGTGAGACTAGCCAGACTTTAGAGCGATGAGCAATTTCTACAAGATCAGGGTAGTGTGCATGAATTTCCGCGAATACCGCTTCAGCAGGAATGAACATAACAGCACCATCTGCAGTTTCGCCCGGGATAATATATTTTTCGGCGATATCTTGAATATGTTTACGTATATCAATTCTAAATTGTTGCTCTACTTGGCGTCTATCAGCATCACCTAAAGCAGAATCCATTAATAATCGAAAATTCTCGAGTGGGAATTTGGCATCAATCGCAATGTTACCAGTGGGTTCCGGCAGTAACAAAATACAATCCGCACGCTTGCCATTGCTTAAGGTGTGTTGAAACGAAAAATGCTGTTCAGGAATGACATTGCGAATTAAAGCGGATAATTGCACCTCACCAAACGTGCCCCGCGAGCGCTTATCATTTAAAATTTCTTGCAAGCTCATGACGCTGCTTGAAAGCTCAGTAATTTTTTTCTGTGCTGCATCAATGAGCGCGAGGCGTTGGAGTACGCTACCAAATGTTTCCGTTGTTTTTTCAAATCCTTCAGCGAGACGTTTTTCAACGTGATTATTAATTTCTTTTAAACGCAAATCGGTGGTTGCTGTCAGTGAATCTACGCGTTTACCCAAGTCGTCAGAATAATGCGTGAGCGCTTCTTTCACTTGTATGCGTGTTTCCTGAATCCCTTTGTGTAACGTGTCTTGTAAGATTTTGATCGCCAAAAGTAAAACGCCAATGACGCCGATTAAAATTGCAATGAGGAAAATGCCTGTTAACATAATTTACCTTTTTTCATTACCCGCATCATCATCCGAATCACTATCATCCAACTCCACCGGTGGCCCAGGAATCCGATGCTGCTCGCTCGCCCACTCACCTAAATCAATTAACTTACAACGCGCTGAGCAAAACGGCTTATCCTTATTTTCTGGCGTCCATGTGCCTTTTTTACCACAAGAAGGACAGCAGATGCTGTCTTTTTCAATACTCATATTTATTCACCTCAAGAATTACAATGCGTCAACCAAAACTGCAGATGCTGTAGATATTGCGTAGGCCGTTCGTTGATCGAAGGAGCAAAAAATCGAACGCTTAAGAAATGGCGCCCAATGCTTATTTCAGGATAAGCAGGCACCGTTAATGGTATACTCACACGTATCAAGCGTAAATTGATTTGCGGGTCTAATAACTCTTGATAAAAACCGTGATCCGCTGTTTTCTCCTGATGTTTTGCGCCTTCGCGTATCAATTTTAAAATCAAAGAAGAGGCAATACGAATCGTTTCAAACTCACTTAACCATGATAGCAGCGTGGCTTGTCGAATATGAGCCGGCTGCTGTAACCAGTAATGATAGATCGGAATATCAAAACTACAGCCGCCGCCTGGGCTGGCTAAATGTAAGCGTAAGGTATTCAGTAATTCAATTTCACGTAAAGGCTGTCCAATTTTTTTACTGCTATCGATAAAGCAACGAGATAGATCATCCAATTGTTTAAGCGTCGTCATCAATATAACCTGATCAATATGCGGCGAGTCTTTCAATCGTGTCAAGAGCGACATTTGATGGCTGAGTTCTTTAGCCAGTTTAGCTTTTAAATCCGGTCGATCTAGCAATTGTAACAAATTGATAATTAGAGAAATTGTGTTACGGGCATTTAAAACGGATGATTCTTTCATTTGATGGTCAATTTGAATAAACAATTGCTCAAGACGTAAACACACCCTAATGAGTTCATTAAGAGGTTGTTCATATAAAATTGTTTGGTTAGGATCCATCATGGAATGTAGGGTAACTTGCTGTAAGGATAAGGAACTATAACACAGATGGCTGGGGAAAAAATGATTTTTTTTGGCTATTAATACCCGTCATTGCGAGCGTGAGCGAAGCAACCTAGTCTTTTCAACGCTGCTTTTGAGTCTCAATGGTACTAATCAGCTTTGAAAAGACTAGGTTGCTTCGCTCACGCTTGCAATGACGAGGATTGAGGGCACGGGCACGTTCACGATAAGAACGCGCTGCATAGTTACACTGTTTATAGCTATTCATTTTGACCCGAGAATGATAAAATCAAGCTCATTTCAGCCTATTACCAATAAAGGTGCCTATGTTCTCCCACTATGTAAAAGACCGTAATATCCTAGCCGTCCTTTTGTTAGGGTTTTCCTCAGGCTTACCCCTCGCTCTAACTGGCTCAACCTTACAAGCCTGGTTCACACAAGCAGGCATGGATGTACTAACTATCGGCGTTTTATCTCTAGTCGGATTACCCTATGTCTTGAAAGTATTCTGGGCCCCCGTATTAGATCGATATATTCCACCCTTATGGGGCAGGCGCCGAGGTTGGATCTTGCTTGCGCAATTGGGATTATGTATTACCCTTTTCATCATGGCATTTTTGAACCCCGCCACACAATCCATCAAGATGGGCGTTGTAGCATTACTTATTGCTTTTCTCTCCGCATCTCAAGATATTGCCATCGATGCTTATCGAACCGACATCTTACTCCCAGATGAACGTGGATTAGGATCCGCAGCCTATATTTTTTCTTACCGAATAGCTATGTTGATTTCAGGCGGTCTAGCATTGATATGTGCAGATCATTACGGTTGGCGGGTGACCTATGAAATCATGGCTGTATTAATGGCTATTTCTATCTTCTCTACCTATTTTTCACCTGAGATTTCTAGTGCGATTCACGCACCCAAAACATTTGCTGATGCAGTCGTTAAATCTCTGTTGAACTTATTAACACGTAATCGATTGATACTTATTCTGTTATTTATTCTATTCTACAAATTCGGCGATGCGATCGCTTTAGCACTGATGAGCGTATTTTTATTAAAGGGCATCGGCTTTTCATTAACAACAGTCGGCTTAACTCATAAAACATTTGGTTTGTTAGCCACCATCCTCGGCGCTTTTGCAGGTGGTGCGTTAATGACACGTATCAGTTTGTTTAAAGCACTGCTTTGGTTTGGCCTTTTGCAAGCATTCTCCAACTTAATGTTTGTGTTTTTAGCGATAGCAGGAAAAAACTATGGGCTCATGGCAGCTTCGATCTTCATTGAAGCATTCTGCAGCGGCATGGGAACAGCTGCTTTTGTCGCTTTTTTAATGGCACTGTGTGATCATCGTTACACTGCCACCCAGTTTGCACTGTTATCCTGTATTGCGTCCATGGGTCGTGTTTTTATCGGTCCGTTCGCTGCTATCTTACAATTACATTTTGGCTGGGTAAGCTATTTTGCCTGGTCATTCGTTCTATCATTCCCTGGAATCTTTTTACTGTTTGCGTTACGTAACAAGGTGAAGTTCAATGCGGAAAAAATTATTTAGCTTAAAGATATTTTTATGCATCATAAGTTTATGCTGCCTAACAACGTTTGCTAGTGCTGAAAGCGCTGATGAGCTGGCTAAGAATGATATTAATCTGGATAAAACCAAGGTTGTAGCGCAACAAGTCGAGCTATCCAAAAATAGACTGACACAAGCTAAAGTTCAATTAGCCAATTTACAAATTCAACTCGATAAACATACTGCCACGTTATCTGCAGATAATGTCAATAAGCAATGGCTGGATTGGACGAAAGTTGACATTGATTCTGCAAAATCAAATCTGGATGGTATAGAGATTGAGCTCAGCGAGTCGCAACAAACATTAAATCTGATTCAAAAAAATATTCAAGAACTGGACGAGCAGATTAATGCATTTAATGTGTTTGGATTAAAAATTGTCCGCAATGCGTCGTCTGATTTAAATGGGCTGCATGCACAACTGGCATATCAAAAAACACTGTTGGTGCTTGAAAAAACACATTTGGATTATTTGCAAAAATTACAAAAAATTTCGGTAAAAATATTACAACTCTATGATGCAGAGTATTTGCGCATAGAGACACTGCTGAAGTCGCGCACGATGATGCAGCTCAAAGAGCGTCAGGCGCAATCTGAAATTGATTATCAGCAACAACAAGGTGTCTGGCTGCAACGACTCAATAAGCTATATGCAGGGCTTGCACAAATTGATCGCTCCAAGTCAATTAATAAACTGGCTTATTCTAAATTAGAAAATCAGATTTTTTATGCCAATGAAAATGTGAATTTCATGTATTTGCAAATGCTGATTGCGCGCTACAAAGATGAAATTCAACAGTTAGAGGTTTCAATTTCACGCAGTACTTCTAGAACATTGCTTAATAAGGTGAGTGATCAAGTCGTAGATTTGTCCAAACAATTTTCTCGCGTGAATGGGTTGCTCGTGACGCGTATTGCTATTTTAGAAAAGCGTAAACAATTTCAGGAGCAAGGGAAATCTGCCGATTCTTCTTATCTTGCGAGTCTTGCGTCCTTGGAAGATCAATATAAAGCAGTGATTACCAATGTGGATAACTTAAATAAAACATTGGTTCGTTTCCGTGGTTCATTAGACACAGCAATGAAGCAAGAATTGTCAGCGCGGCAAGGTTTTCTAGGATTTGGGACAAAAACCTGGCTAGGTCTATGCAGCCAGATTTTATTAGTGCCTTCTTTAACCTTGCAAATGGTTAAAAATCTTGGGCAGTTGGTGATGAAGTCGTTGGATTCGGCTGACTTGCTTTGGTGGTCAGTGTTTGTCTTATTTGAAACAATATGGTTAGGTATATTTTATGTGTTGCACCGCGTATTAGCGAGAGTGTTATTAGGTATTCCTGATCATGCGCTGGGGCATATTAATCTTAACTGGTTAACTATTAAGTTATTACATCGTAACTTAATTGATATTGCAGTGCTCGGAAATATTTTTTGGTTTTTTATTGTTTGCGGTATTCCTTTTCAAAATTTTAATTTTATGACTTACGTGGGCTTGGTGTGGTTGTTTTTTAGAGCAGCAATCACGGTGGCGCGACTTTGCTTAGTTGAAACTGCGCATGATCGTGCGGGCCATGATGTACGTTTGTATTATCGATTAAAGTGGACCTTGATCGTGGGCGGTGTGGTTACTGCGCTCACTGTTTTCTTATATCAGTTTCCATTGTTGGAAGTGCAAAGTTTCTTTTACCGATTATTTTTACTTTTTCTGATTATTGTTTCCATTTTTCTTCTGCGGGCACGCGAATTATTTTTAGGGCTGATTTTGCCGCATATTGATGAGCATCGCACCTATTTGCGGAGAGTCGTACAGTTATTGGCAGTATTAATTCCCTTTGTTTTACTCATGAATTCTGTCATCGGATTTTTTGGTTTTATTAATTTTGTGCTTTCCGTGTATTGGTATGAAGGTATTTTCCTTGTTGTACTTGCCGCTTACTTGCTGCTACGAGGATTGTTGGGCGATGTCATGGAATATTTTTCGCATATTTTAATACGTCATGTGACGAACGGATGGTTGTTGACAGAAGCGTTTTTGAAGCCGCTTGATAAAATATTAAGAATTGTGTTGTTCTTAGCTGCGTGGGTGATGCTCTTCTTTTTATATGGATGGGACAGGCAATCATTAGTTGTTTCAAATTTAACTCGATTAATGAATCATCATTTGTTTGATCTGTTAAATGTAAGCATTACACCGGTGAGTATACTTGAGCTACTCATTATTGTTTCTCTGTTGTATTGGACGGCGCGTTGGACTCGAGAGTTTGTTTATCGTTTTTTACTCTCGCGCACTAAAGATCTTGGGGTTCGAAATAGTATTGCAATTCTGACTCAATATTCGATGATTTTGGTGGGTATCTTAATTGGCTTGCGTGTGATTGGTATTGATTTGCGAGCGTTAACATTTGTCGTAAGTGCATTTGCTCTTGGTATTGGTTTTGGTTTACGTGATTTAGCAAATAATTTTGCCTGTGGATTTTTGTTATTGTTCGAACGTCCATTGCGCGTAGGTGATACCGTCTCAATCAACGGCCAAGAGGGCGATGTGATGCATATTGGCGGCCGTGCTGTGACAATACGAACTTGGGATCATATGGAGCTTGTTGTCCCTAACGCAGAGATTTTTTCTAAAACTTTTATTAATTGGACGGCGAAAGATTATATTGTGCGTTCAGTTGTTAAAATCAATGTAAGTCGTCTTGATGATCCACACATGGTGCAAGCATTAATTTATAAAGTATTGGCAGGTCATAAAGATGTGTTAAGTGATCCGGCTCCTGAAGTATTTTTGAAAGAAATGGCAGATGGTTTGATTGAATTTGAAGTGCGTTATTATGTTAATTTGCGTCAAGTTAAATCACGTATCTGTGCACGTTCAGATGTGTTGATGGCTGTGTGGGATACCTTTAAACAACATGGCATACAACCGCCTTATCCACATCATGAGGTGCATGTTCAGTCTTGATTAAGAAACTGAACGACTATGTAGCGTCCCCCTCTCAATGTGTCATTCCCGCGAAGGCGGGAA
>DHJK01000046.1:24091-24694 GCA_002404295.1 Legionellales bacterium UBA4722 | reverse complement strand
TCAGCAAGGCTCTGTAAAAGATTTTACGATGCATTATTTTTTTCCTCGTTTTAATTAAACTAAATATATTATATTTTTATTGATCCATCATCGCATTAATGATTTCTGCTTTAGATCTAACATTGAGCTTATTTTTAATATTTTCAATATGTTTTTCAATAGTACGTGTTGAAAGATATAGATGATTTCCAATTTCCCTCGACGTTTTTTTTGTCGTTATAAGATAAATAATTTCTTTTTCGCGTTTGGAAAAATAAAACTTGTTTAACTGATTTGCGCAAATATTATTCTCCTGATTAAGAAGTCCTATCTCTGAAATGTGAGAGAGAATGTTGTCCATTTTTTGTTCGCCAAAAATAATGGTGATGCCGAACAATCCGAGTATTTCAAATTGATTATTATACCAAGGTAATTTTATAGAAAGCCCTCGCTTTGGGGAATCATCATCTTTTTTTAAGGCAAACTCTTCTTCAATAATTTTCCTGGTGTTTTTTTTCATGACCTCATTATTATTTTCATAAATAATTTTTGCGCTTTCTGGCTTTTCCTGTATCAAAGAGAGTTTTGGCTAAAGCTGCTTTTGGTGATGAAAAGCCGCAAGCT
>DHJK01000046.1:8041-24085 GCA_002404295.1 Legionellales bacterium UBA4722 | reverse complement strand
ACGAATCATTCGCTAATCGAAATTTATTATTTAAATCATAAAAAAATATATTGCAATGCAGTTGTGAAATACTTTTTACGGTATGATTTAAATCATAATCTACTGAAAGATATTTACGTTCTTCAGGTCGAATTAAAGTAACGCCATTATTCATTCTAAATAAATGAAATTCTTCAGAAATATCAATATGTTTCATACCACCCCAGCAAGCCCAGTAATAGTAAACCAGCGGTTAAAAATATGATGAATTATATCATGCTGTCTATTTATAATGCACCAAAAATACGTAACTTCTACGTATTTAAGGCTCGGTGTAGAATCTGTACAATTGCTGCCTTTGAGTACAATGAAGAAACGAGGTTTTAAGTGAAATCAACTTATCATAAAAAAGAAAACATCAACCCATCCGCAAGCTCCCCTATTCAGCCAGAACATGAGCCTGAATTTAAAATGTTACCGAATTATGCATCAGACATAGCACTTATTCGTATGTACTCCTATTACCTCCAAAAATACTTTGCAGAATATTCTTACTTCTACCGCAAACACGCCGGCACGTACATGGATATGAGCAAAGTAAGATATAAAAAAAAACATATCGAACTCATTGAATTATTCCAAAACTGTGATAGGTTCTCTTTAAATCAGTTAATAACACAATTGCCAGCATATTTCGATTTTTTCCCTTTGATAAAATTATTTCATAAAGCTTGTCTTGCGCAAATAGATCAAAAACAGAATGAGTTCACTCCTGTACTTGATGAATTATTTTTGCAAAGCATCAGAAAAGATACCCTGGAACTATTATATAAAACAAGTCAAAAACTTATTGTATTCGCTGGTTTTTCTAAATTGAAAAATTTCATAGCAGCGCTTGAATTTTTTAACAATTGGTCGAGTCCTGAAGCAGCCAAGCTGCATAAATATGGATTAAAAAGCATAGAAATAGCCGAACAATGCTGGCAATTTATATTAAAAGAAGCTGATTCAATTATATCTAATGTACGATTATCATCCGACACTCACTCTCTTTTGTCTCAACTTATTCGACCATTCATTACCTTGCATAATGAACAAATGGAAAAGCAACTCAAAATAATCCGAGCAGAAGCTAGCTTACAACAAGGCGACGAAACTATACTGTGTGAACAAGTATATCGTCTGGAAGAAATTGTAGCTCAACAGAACAGCATGAGACAAGAAAATAATCATCTTCTACAAACCGGCATAAAAGAAGAATTGGAGCAGGAGTATAATTATAAAAAAACACTTACAAGCATAGCAGTTACAGTCTCGCCTTCGTATGGAAAATTTTTCAACGGAATAAATCCGGAAAAATTGCCTTCTGCAATTGCGAAGATTATCCAGTTAAGTGATACAAGAGCAATAAAAATACCTGTTTCTCCTGTGCTTGCTAACATTTCTATTCAGGAAGAAAAAAATGAACAACCGCTACATGAGATAGATACGCCTCTTATCACGACATATCTATTTGATTTAACTATACTGAATCAACTAAATCAAAATACTTCTGCATTACTTAAAGCGCTAACGGATGTTTCTCTTTATCGGTCTAGGAAGAAAAAATTTCGCACAGAGCTGATTGATTTAATAGAATCATTTAATGAGTGTTTTATACAACGTCTAACGGATGAAATGCGAATTGAGAAAGCAAATCTTTGTCTACAATATCTAATGAAGCATATGCAACACTCACCTGTATTAAATGATTTTGAAAATGAAGATAATCATGAACTGGGCAAACATGTGAAAGAGTTTCTTTCAAGTTATTCCAGAGCACTGGAAACAGAATTGAAAAGAATTGACGCTATCAATCGAGAAATAAAAACATCTTGCCATACGTTACAACAAAGAATTAAATCAATCAAAATACGCATTGAACGTAGTGAAAATCAAAATCAGGATCAGCTCACTCAGCTTGCTGAATCAAGCTCATTTTCAATTGATCCTTACGAAAAAGCATTGATCAATATCACAATGGTTGTTTTATCTGCGCAGGATATTACAGCTTGCCCTCAATTGATTCCTTCGCTAATGACCATTCTGCGACAAAGTTATAGCGCTTTACTGCAACTCGATCGAACCGAACAAAAAGAAGAAAACCGCTCTAATAGTCATCCTGTTGTAGATCAAGATGATTTTATGGAACATAAACAAGTGCCACTACAAAATAATCTTCCGTGGGAATCACTTAAATTTCTACATGCGTACAGCAAAATTGTTTTAGATGCATATAATAACTATCACCCTGAAAAAAGGTGGTTTCTTAACGATAGTGAAAAATATATTCACTTTTGCAGTGAAATGAAGCGACGCCTCGAGAACTATAACAAGCATTTTACAAAAACAAATTCAGAAACTGCGCTAGCAGATGCAAGCACAGATTTAAACGCTCTGACAAAGTTTATTGAGCGAGCTATTCAATCAGCGTGTTTTGATTCATTAGGCTTTGCTTTTTATCGCGTTTGCCAGCATGAAGAGGATCAAATTAAAAAACAGAAAACTATCACTGTTTTTAATTGGGAACATTTAAAACAGTTAAACAAAGCCAGTCAATCCGCATTGGTTGAAATTAAAGAATGGGATAGAGTTAATCATGGATATCTGAACAGTCTACCTATCTTGACAGGGGCAATTAATCACTTTTCTAATCAATTTCTACCCGAAATGGTTGATGCAAGTAAAGACCCAAAGCAAGATGTCAATAAATCATGGCATTGTTTAAGATATCTTCTACACAGACTCAGCACAGACATCAGCTACATGGATCTGATTGATTGCAAGCTGCTTCCCTTTATCATTAAAATCAACAGACTAACAGAAAACACAATAGAGCAGCTAGCTATTCAGATTCGTGAAAAAAAGCGTGATCATCTGGCATTAAACAAAACTATTGATGAGATTAGGCAATCCGCGCAGCATGATCGAAAACAAAAAACATTGTTATATCGTCATATTCAAACAATCGTAAATGCTAATCTGAACCATGAATCTACTTCTGTTGAGGCATTAAAGAAAATAATCATCACACTATCACCTGATAAAACGGATCTCGAGGCAAACATTCTTACGCTGGCGAAATCTGCGCTAAAAAACCTTTCAGGAAAGACACATTCAGAAACAGAGCCTGCTTATATACATTTGAATCATGATTTATTTGAAGAGGAACAAAAAGTTGAAGTTTCCACACTTACATCTGATGAAATGATATGCGTGACATTTTTCCATCCTCATTTTAATAATGAAGTGACTTATCTTCTAAAAGACTTAGATACTGTTACTAAAGACAATATAAGAATCCAATCACTGATTGCGCATCTTCAGATATTTCAAAAAAGCATTAAATCAATAAGCTTAAAGAAACAGGCTAATGATTATTTGCGCCTGATCGTGAGAGACATAAGTTATCTTACTGATATTGACTCACTTGACAAAATAATTAGATGGCATTTACAGCGATTTCTAATTGAATACAATCATGTAATCTCAGAATATCTGCAACATTTATATAAGACAGATAACGAGCTCAAATGTCAAATCCTAAAGCTGGCTGCAAAAATTGATCGAATCAATCAACACCAGAATGGTTATTCCATATTTTCAGATCACAGTCTATTAATTCAAAAAATCATAAAAGATGAACGCTGCCAGGATAAACCGGCCGAAGATACTATAAAGAAATTGGCTGCCATGATTTTTTGTTTAAACGACAATGAAATTGACCCAACGCTATTTTCTAGCATCGTAAAAGTATTTCAGTCAATCAACAGTGCACTGTATGTGGGTAATCATCCGCAAGAAACATACAGTTTTAGAATGCGTTAAAGAGAAAACACACCATGCAATCAAATACTCCGGTACAATTTGGAAAAGGCTATTATCAGCTTACACATTTAATTTCAGAATCTGGTAAATCTATTCTGCGAGGTCCAGCAACTGAAAAACGTCAGCTTACTCTTGTAAGCAATCCCAAAGGCACACCTGATTACATGGCGCGTGCTATTTTGCTGGATACTTCTATTCAGGTACAAAATCATTTGCTGGAATTCTACAAGTGCGAGGCCAGACTTGCGAAATTGATTTTTTCTAAAAATCAGCGACAAATGATTACTTTTGAAACGCATCAAAATGTACAGTATGCCGTCATCGATCTTGATTTATTTAATATTCAGCTTACTGCATCAGAACAATCGCCTAAAGAATATTTCAGGGTGGCGCTGATCAATGAAAAGAATGAAGTAATAGGTCACATTCGCTTCCACAATCGGCGAGTGAATATTTATTCAAGAGAAGCTCTGATTGTACGAGGACTGGAAAATACGTTAACTACTTTGTCTATCAATACGCTTGCTGATGTCCTGATTAAAGATCCTCTAAATGTGGAAACTGCTATTCATATCAGCTGTCGTTCTTTTATGGCAGACTCTGCTGCGCCACTCAAGACACAATTTATAAAAATATTATGTTTTAATCAGTGCACGACATCGGCTCAAACAGATATTCTGACAGAAAATTGTCAGATCCAAGCGGGTACTATTGTTCATCGCGGATATATTGAAGCGACGCAATCTGTAAGTCTAATATCTGAAGCTGCTGAAATACATGGAATCATTGCGGCGAAAGGAATAAAAGGCATCAGCATTGTCACGCTTGGGCTGCAAGCTGAGAAGTCGTCACATTTGCATGCTAGTATTGTCAGCTTGCTTGTCGGTTCTCCCGCTATGAAAGAAAACAATATGCCTGATTTTATGGGAGAAATTAATCTATATGGCTTTCTCAGCACAAAAGGTTTAACGATTATCTCTAACAATCTGATGTTTGATCAAGGTAAAACCTTAGTTCAGGGCAGAATTACGCTGGCTACCGTTCACAAAATCAAAATCACTCATTCTGCTACGTTTGAATTCAACGGAAAATTATTACAACAATATAGTCAATTTGCCAGCTTTATCGATGGAAAAATAACCATATCACCTGGTCTCGAGATTTATTTTAAAAGCATTATCAATCCACTTCTTACATTACAAATTAATGAACAACGACGTAGTCGTATTTCTCAAAAATTAGTCCATACAATTTCGAAAAAAGCCAAACCACGTAGAGAAATTGAAATTTTTCCTGCGTTTCCAGATCAGGAGAGCCATTTACACAAGCCGCATGACAAATCACAATTTATTCCAATGGAAACAGAACCATCACCAGACGAAGATAAAAAACTTATTCAGATGATTTTTTCAGGCATTGAATATCTTTCACTCGCTGCTAACATTTCCTCGTCACCTACAGTTCAGGTACAACTGCAATCATTGTATACCCGTTTTTTTGGTCACATTGAGAATACCTCGTTTTTTGAATCCATGAATGTATTTGTTAACAGCGATATTCTTGATGTGCATAACGCCGTCATTCGTACCGAACAAGGGCGCGTCGCTTTGGAATCGAAAAGTACCCAAATCGTTGATAGCACTTTTATCGCAGGGGAAGTAGCTGTTAGCACGGAAACATTATCATTTCCCGCTCAAACGACAAACAAAACTATTCTGAAAGCCACGGGAAAAATAAACATTAAGAGCAAGAAAAATAGTACGGTTCCGAAAGGTACTACGCTTCAATTGAAATCGCCGCTCGTCACATGGGAATGTAAAAACTTTTATCTTCGAGGCAGAATAGAATTTCAACAGCTATCGATCAAGTCAGAAAAACTGATTTCGATGATAGGAGCAGACATCAAAGGAAAAAATTTAAATCTGAATGCAGAATGTTTCTTTGCTCTTTTAACTCGTTTCAACATCAACAAAACCTTCTCAGTACAAAGTGTTGTATCTACGACTGCCTTCTGTGTCATTTTGAGCGAGCTTTACACCAACAATAGCATTATCAATTTATCGTCTTCGATTTATCTTCCTTCGTCATTCAATTTAACAGGGAAATCGATATTAAGTTGTTTTTTGGCTGCTACCAACACGCTCATTTCGATTCTTCAACTGGTGCTTCATGATCCGACCTGTCAGTTGTCATTAGCAGCAATCAGACTGGGCATCAATGCAGGCCCTGCTTTATTGCAATTGTTTCAGTTAGCCAAAAACATTAATGACGCCGCTCAATCACCCAAACTTGAACGCGGCAAGTTTATAGAAATTGCAAATCAGGCCAAAATACTTTGTCTATCATTAGGTTCATTAGCCTATGGCTCAACAGGACTCGTAGATCAGTTTGCCCATGCTCCACTATTTCAAGATCGTTTCGATCACTCATGGGATAATCTTTCTTCTGTGATTGGCAATCTCACCAGTGTGACTACGCCACTGATGAATATAGCATTTCCTGGCGTACAGAGTAGCAGTTTTTTAAATGCTGACCTGGATCTTGTGTTTGGTTTTTCTCATACAAAAAACAGTTTACTGGATTTACACGGTGGTATAGACGCGACTCTCATATATACAAGCAACTCCATCGGTGATGGCGTGCTTCCTGGATCGCTCAATTTGTCTCCTGTGTTATCGACAAAAACCAGTCTTTATTCGTTGAGCACCGCATCAGAATCCATTTCACCTATAGGTGCACATTCCGAGCGAACGATGTATAAAACCTATGTAGGTACAGGCATTCCTCCTATCGCGGAACATGTTTCATTAACAGCTAATAAAATCGATTTTATTAACAATGCCGAGCAAGTATTTCAAAACAGCGCACTACATACCGATCAAATTAATTTAACAAAAGGATCTCAGCTGTCAGTCATCGGATCTTCATTAACTGTCACCGATCAAGCAGAAAACATCGGACAGCTGGAAGCCCAAAGCAGTCAGGTCACTATTCATGGATTGGAAAATCAAGGATTTGTGCAATACGGACAGTCTGCCGTTCAAATCAATACTGTGCATAATCACAAAGACGCCGTCACAATTGCTGTCTCATCAGATTTGAATGAATCTCATGTGCAAGACGATTTTGGTTCAGCGAAACAAATCATTGCAACAAAATTTAAATCTGATGAATGGGATGAATCCGGTTTATTTGCAGCTGATGCTAATTCCTATATGGATGGAAAAAAAGTTCATCTGACAAAAGATTCGAAAGTGGGATCACGCATGACAGACATAGATATCAGTGAATTAATTGATGAAACAGTGGATGGTTTTTATGTGGATTTTAAAGGAACACATCACGCGAAAGACTCGCATGCCTCAAGGATTTCTAGAGAACATAGCAAAAATAATTCTGAACCAGTTGCCGGTCCATTTCATTATGAAAATGATACCCATCTCACCGCTACAATAGCGCCGACTGGTAATCTTCAGTATTCCACGGATGGTACATTAGAAATTAAAAAAACGAAATTTGTTTCTCTTTTTCCATTAGAAATAAGCGCTGGCATTCTTAATGTCAACGGGACAAACAGCAGTACGAACTCACTTTTATTAACAGGTGATCAGTCAGTTACTTTTAATCATTGCAATCTCAGCGTTAATGGTTCTCTCGATATTCAAGGTGGCGATACACTTGTGAATGGAGGCTCGCTAGAAGCAGGCGGCACGGTGAAAATAAGTGGTAAAAAAACAACGATAAAAGAAGGTGCTGAAATTCTTGCTGTGGGAGACATCGAATTAGACAGCGACACACAATTTGTTAGCGACGGAAAAAAGACAGTAAACACGCATACCGAAAAACATAGTGGATGGTTAGGATTAGACAAATCTACTAAATCAACTACGACGACTGAGTATAAGAATAATGTAATTGGATCACGTGATGGAAAAGTAACGGTTCATTCCGGTGATGATATAGCATTAAAAGGGACGACCATTCAGGCACAATCTGATATTACCCTTGAATCTGAAAAGGATATCATACTGAATCCGTTACAAGGTGCGGATATCGTCAAGAAAGATCATACAAACATTTTTCAAAAAAATACTCACGAACAGGGAACCGAATCAGCATCACCTTGTCAGCTCATTACAAAAAAAGCCATAAACCTTTCTCCTGGCGGCAATATTTATAATCTTGGCACCGAATTCAGTGCCGTTGAAGAAGTAAAAATGACGGTTTCTGACCATTGTAAAATTATAAATAGCAGACTCATTCTGAACAGTTATTCCAGTGAGTCACATAAAGGTTTATATCTGGATATGACACCGCCTTTAAGCATGAATCAATATTTAGATAACCTTCCTTTCGTACAAAATACTAAAAAAATCGCGGGAGCAAAATCTACTGATGCGAAAGTATCAACGACAGTTAAATTAGTCACCGAGGTTGTTAATACAGCAAATCATTTACTGCCAACAATACGTCATGATGGATTGACGAGCGCACTAGAAGACGTATTTGTACCGGATTTAAGTGTGACACTAAAAATAGCTGACAATAAATTGCGTATCGATGATCAGCGTGAAGGTCCTGGCAGTATCACAACCTCACATTTGGTTATGAGCGGAGGCGAAGCGGATTTTCTAGAAGATTATGGCATCAATGCAGAGTCAACAGATTTTGAAATAGGTAAGATAGTAGCAACAGGTGCTGAACTTCACCATCGCGTTGATTTTCAGGAAAATGCTATATCATATACCGTTACTCCAGAGACCATCATGCATCCTGATCTCAGTCATGCTGGCATTGAACATGCAGATTCACATGTCAGTCAATCTATCTGGGTCGGTGATTCTATGAATTTGGGAGATTTGACCTGGCATGGAAAAGAAGGTGATCTCTATGGTTGTGAGCTCAATACAACGAGTATTGAAGGTCATGTAAATAATGTGAAGGTCGATTCTGGAGTAAATCGATCGAAGCATTCATCGCATGAAGCCAGCCTCAATTCATTGGACAACTTTTCCTTTAATAACAGTAAAGGAATGTCAGAAGAAGCAGCGATCACCGAACCGTTGAAAAATGAAAATACGCAGAAATTTACAATTGATACACTTGTCTCTCATGGTGCTAAACTCGATAAAATTCAAGCAAGCGATTATCAATATGTGCCAATTGCTGAAACGAAAAATAATCAGAGCTGGGGCATCAGTGGTTCTGCTCATGATCTTTTACCAGGAAATCATTCTTCCCATGTTTTTTCTACCTGGGATGTCCGCTGGAATGATCTTGTACTGACTGTGCCAATTTATCATCCATCAGCAGGCGAAGAATTTGCAAAAAACGTGACAGAGTTAATGCAGCCTACGTCGAGCCCTGCGCCCATAAAATCGGCTCCAGTTCAATCAGTAGAAATAAAATCTGCTGCAACTCAGAGCGTAAAACCACCCTCATCCTCGGATAATACGGATTATTTTAATGCTGCTGCATTATATCAACAGTCACAGGCTATTTCTCTGCAGATCGACTGGAGTACCAGCAACGCAGATAACGAAAACGATATTATTCGGCCTGGGTTATTCTTGAAAAGTTTACCTGATTTATCACCAGATGAAGTCGTAACAGCCTATCGAGGTGCGGCAACAGGTATGAATGATGCTTTTAATAACGGAATAGATGCACGTGGAACTAACCGGAATTTACGCGCACATGTTTTTCCTACCGGAGAAGACTTCCTGATTGACAGTGCCTTCATTTCTACGTCTCTTTCTAGAACAGTCGCTATGGGTTTTCCAACAATAACAGATATCGATTTTTCAAACGTCTTTGAAATTGTCACAGCCAGACACGGTATCAACGTTTCGGATCAATTGGCACCCCAAGTGCTTACAGGTGAAATTAGCCCTGAGGATTTTGAAATATACAAGCATGAAAAAGAAATAGCTTTTATTTCAAAAATATTTCCTCATGAAATAAAAGGTGCATGGGAAGTAACAATCAGTAATGAAAATTTAGTTGATATATCCGATATTCTTGATTATTCCAAGTTATTTACTCCTGAATTTATTGATAAAATGTCCTATCAACATCGTCGTACTATAGGTGAAGAATTTATTCCTAATCCAAATTATATCCCGCCATCTTCAATCCAAGCACTTTGGAGTACAATAAAAATCGTAGGACATTCTCTTACCGGTATCGGTCTCGCACTCGATGGGATGAATTTATTCCATGAGTTTCAACACAGTCGACAAACTGATGATTATGATAATACTTATCGTGCAGGCTCCAAAATTGCCGGTGGATGGGCGGGAGCATGGAGCACTGGTTTAGTTTTTGCTGAAGAAGCCGCAATTGTCTGCGCACCATTGACACCTTATGGACAAGCTGCCTGTGTAGTGGGCTATGGACTCGCAGGCTCCGCTATCGGATATTACACAGGTAGTACGGTGGCTACAAAAATTTATGATGTAAACAGAGATAGGAGCACGTTTAAAAATGATTTTCAGACGCTTCCTTCTCTTAACAATGCAGCCTCTTTTTTCAAGCCTTCTGAACACTTGCAGCGCCAGGCTACACGGGTTTCAAACATACAATCCGGTGATTCTATTTCAAGACAGATTATGATAGATTAAATTTTATAACGAATGACTTTCTTTTTTCAACTTCGACAGAGATTGTATTTTCTGCGGAATGAGAGAATTGATAAGTCAGTATTATCTTTTAGCATTTAATTGCCCATGACTCCGCACCTTGCTAAATCGAACAATTGTCTCTTCACCATTCTGACCTGGCCTTTTGAATATGCCATTTGATAACATTCTACGGCCTGTGCCGCTGAGTTTTATGCTGAGTTTTCCATTTTTCTCTAATTTTTTAATCCCTGAGATCCCTTTAGAGCTGGAAGATAACCATCGACCACTTTCTAATACCTTTTGAAAATTATCCGCTTCTTCTGGCGACGCTGTCTTGGCATGGGAGGAAATATAACCAAACAGACGGCTATCAGGCCCACCAATTTGAAAAAGTTTTTCTCCTTTGGCTTCAAGCTCTGCCACAGGGTCATAACGATGCTGATCTAGAGGCGATGAGTCAAATGAAAAGGTATTCCGACTTTGTAAAAGTTCTTTAATTTTGGCTTTTACATCTTCTGGAACAAAGGTCTCATCCATAGAGGGTACGTCTGATAATGATTTTTCTTCTTGTGCTTGTTTTTTAGTCCTCAAGGAATGATTAGGGATATCAATACCTCGGTTTGTTAATAACTGCAACAATGTATCAACAAGAGGTTGAAATTCACTTGATGTTTGGCGCGAAAGGTAACTGCTTAACTTCTTGGCGCAGGTTTTTAGCTCATCTTTAGATGAAGCAGTGAGAAATAAACAAAAAATAATAGACAGCGAGATGCGATCGTTTTGATAGCATTCATCTAGTTTTCGTGCTTCTTTATAGGCTGGTATTGCGTTTTTAAAATCCCCAAGTTGGTAATAAGCAGTGGCCAAATGATAATAAGACTCAGATGATGGATTTAAACGCGTTTTCTCTAATGCATATTCAATCAATTTCTGATAATTGCCTAGTTTTATACATAAAAATATTAGCTTATCTAATAATCCTGGGAGATTAGCTTTCTGTTGATAAGCCTGCTCATAGAGTAAATATGCATCTTGAAGTTCTTGTGGGCAGGCGTTAGAGCTAGGCTTACTAATAAAGTTAGCTTTACTAATTAAT
This sequence comes from Legionellales bacterium UBA4722, assembly GCA_002404295.1. Taxonomy (GTDB): domain Bacteria; phylum Pseudomonadota; class Gammaproteobacteria; order DSM-16500; family DSM-16500; genus UBA4722. The sequence goes on along the minus strand of DHJK01000046.1, from coordinate 12,520 downwards.
CCTATAAATGATGTGGGTTTTAGTTTTAGTAAATGTTCATGCAATAGAGAAATCTTCATTTGATTAGCAGGGGTAGTTGAAAGATCACTCAACTCTTCCAATGTGAGAGAAAACTCTAAGGCATTGACAGAATCAGGCTGTTCCTGCAGGAAAGCCGAGACTAATTTTTTTGCCTCATCAAATTCACCCAATCTATATTTTAGACTTGCCTCTTGTAATTTTTCAGGCACGTGTTCATCGCTAGTAAAAGGTGATATTTGAATATTATCAAATATATCGCTTAAGTTGCTTTTTATGCCTGTTGAAGACATCTTTCTTTTGTAAATATCAGCTTCAGATTTATTACTCACACAGCTGTATATTTTCCACATGCTCTCATTATAATCCTGATTGTTTTCAAAATGCTTTGCATAGGGTAGTAAAATGGCTAATCCTGCTTGCATGTTCTCTAGTGACATGATGCATCTTGCTAGTTCGAGCAAACAAACTAAATCTGCGGGCTTATTCTCTAATGCTATTTCATAATATTTTTTTGCGTTTGTAAAAAATTCTTTTTGCAGTATTAAATCAGTTGTTCGATAAGCGTCAGCAGTATTAAATAGCGCAGTAGCTGTGCATACGTGATACCGCATTGCTTTTAGCTCGGCGTCATGCGCTCTGCCACGTGAGTCACGAATCATGAAGGCTTCTGGATGCTTGTCTATTGTCGTTAGAGCAAGCTGGGTGAAAATTTCTCGTGATTTTTTATTGTTATATTCGCATGCAATGATGGACCGAAGAATACCAACAGCTTCTTTGTAATCCGGATTGGCCTGTCTGGTTATTTTTGTATAGAGTATTTTCCAAATGGACAGCGCATTTTCTTTGTCAAGGACTTGCGTGTATGCGCTTGCTAATAAATCTAGGATTGCTAAATTATCTGTCTTTTTTTCTTCATGAAACGGTTTTAAAAACAGGATCACTTTGGCATATTTTTTTTCCTCAAACCATTTATGCGCCTTTTGATAAGCTAGTTGTTCTTCTTGGTAAGTTATTAGACTGGATATGGCGGCCATCGTTTTGTTTTTGTGCATCTTCTGGATCTCGTAACATTAATAATGACCGCAAAAAATAGGCTAAAAATAGCTAAATGTCAATTTAAATGACAAGCGGGCTGCTAATACTGATACTTATTAAAAAGTAATTGAATATCTAAGAAAGTTTGGGCGGTTCTTTATACGTTTTAAATACTTTTTGTAAGGCGTCTACTTCCTTATGCTGTTTCCATATTCCATAAGCTGCGAATATTCCTTTCGCTGAGATAAATCAGTGCTCGGCACCGCATCAAATGACTGTCGTAACTTAACAGAAAAAAGATGTTGTGGAAATTGCGTAACATACTGTTGTGCAATTTCATGTCGGCTCGTATCTGTCTCTTCCTGGATTAACTGAAAAAAAGTTTTTGTCATATTCCAATTTTTATATACCCATACAGGAAATATAAATACCCATAAAAAATCCAGCTTATTACTCTCATAAAGAGCAGCTAAGCTTGCATTCAACACAGTATTTCTAGAAACTGTCCTCTCGAGCAATTGATTAATAACGACCCTGGAAATACGGCCCCGTTCTACTATAGGCAGCGCTGCAAAGTCCTTTTGTTCTGTCACTGTTGAAGACGGCACCGCAGAGTTTTTATCGTCATCTTTCTGCAAGAAATCAAAATCATATTCTAATACTATCCTCATAAGATCATGAGGAAAAAATTTTTGTAACTCAAAAGCAGCTAATTTCATTCTTTCTGCTTCCGCAGGAAGTTTCATTATTATTTTAGCTGATAAAAAACCTACGCGGTCTAACCACACAGGGAGCACAAGCAGTTTAAGATGATCTTTAACAGAGGTAGGTAATAATGATGATGTTTGCATTGCCCACATGATAAAAGCCCCCTGCTCTTCCATAAAATATAAAACTGAGATTAGCTGCGAATAATGCGGAGCACTTTCTGCTCCTAAAAAAGCACCATCTATAAAACCCTGTATAATGGTTTTTTCATATCCATTATATTTTTTGATTAGGTGACATAATAAGGCACCATGCCCCCCACGCGCTGCGCTGTGAAATACGCCTTCAATCATCCGAAGATTTGAGGCGCTTTGGTTGTTATTTTCTAAAATAGAAAAAACAACGTCTGTATGCCCTGCGATAGCTGCGCCTTCAGCGATGCTCATTTTCGCGATTAAATTAGCAGTAATTGCGTCTCCAAGAGTGTCTAGATAATTGTATTCACCAAAATATGCAAGATGAAAAAATCCCTTTGCTTTATCACGGCTGCATTTTGATAAAATATCCTGTTTGGCTTGTTCAATAGTATATTCTTTTGCAATGACCGCTTTTTTTTCCTGGAAAGCACCGTATTCGCATTCCGCATAAGTAGCTAATTCTTGTTGGTTTTTTTGCATAAAAAATTCATACAAGCTTACCCCATCGACGATCATATTGATTGGATGATTATCGGGTAAAGGTAAGCCTGACTTTGATTCAATAGTTTGAATCGCCGCCGCTCGAGCGCTAACTAATTGTTTTTCAAAGTCTAAATGAATACGCAACATAAAATATTAACTACCACCCAAAAACAGTAAAATAAATGTGCTGCATTATACCATTTAATCATTTTTTATGCTAATATATTTAGCATAAATAAAGTACTTCGCCCCTAGATAGTACAAAACGAGGAAAAAATGAAATCACGCATTCTGTTTGCGCCTATTTTCGCTGCTCAATCCGTAATTAATAAGCTCGGAGATAATATCATTTTTCGATCCGTTGGTGACATTATCACTAAAACTGGGGACTTATTAATACGAACGCAAAATACCACAACAAGCTTGCTACGAGCAGCGGATCAATCGAGATTATCCGATGCAACTTCATTGACAGAAAATACTGCGCTCACCACTATTCCATCTTATATCCATGCTGGAACACGACTCATTTTAATAGGCTTATCAGACATTCCCAAAGATATAGCAGACTTGGCAGCCACAGAAAAAAAAGCGCTCATGCCTTCAGTGCCCGTACAAGGTCCGATAATAGCATTAGAAGATATAGATGAAGAAAAAGGTATAGCCCAAAGTCAGAGTGATACGATATATTATTTTTTCAAATTAACAGCAATAACAGCGATTAGCTTTGATACTATTAGCACTTACTTTTATACATTACAATTCATTAATTTTGTTAATTCAGCCGTCATTTATCTTGCACCTGAAGTTTTCCCAGCTAGTCTCTTAGCAACGTATATGTTTCACACCATCTCCGCCATTAACGCAAGTTTATATTTTTATAAATATTACAGTAAGCTGACCACTATACCTGAAGGATTGATTTCTTGGAAAAAAATAACTGACCCCAACGTGCCTTGCTTAAATAATCTCAGGATTGTAGGAGATGCAATAGCAACTGCCAGCATTGCCTATGGCAGCAGTTGCATGATCGGAAACCATTTATTTCCAAAAAATTCTTCTTTTGGGATAACCTTGGAAGATGCTCCCAAAACAATACAAGAAACTATTCAAATCACTTTAGGTGTTGTTGGAGCTGTATCAAAAGGATTATATCGATTCGTTGATACCGGGTCAGCACTTAAGAAAAATATGGAAGGAAGATTAGAACCGACTAAAAGTCTATGGGCGCAGCGTCATTACAAAGTTTCAAATGTTCTGGCCCTCACTGATTCCTTTTTTACAGGATTTAATGGAACAAATGGTATGATTACGATGGCTAAAGATATTGGATATTATGCAGGATTTTCCTGCACCACAATTGATTTAACATGCCCTGGGAAATTGGGACAAAAAGCATATATTGGTGCTGCATTTGCAATTAATATGTTGATCGGAGGACCTGCTACCTATGCCAAGCATAAATATTACATTCAACAAGCGTACCAAAAAGCAATAAAGCGACCAACCTGGATAACACCGCCATCATTTACACGTCCATCTCCATGTTTTTTCCCATCACCTGCTTCACCTTTGATAACGGAAAAACAACTAGGCAGTCATTATGGTAGTGTCTCAAAAACTCTGACCCGAAATTAGTAGTTCAGATAGATGAAATGGGGTTCATATATGGATACTCCCAGCAAGTTATAAAATAGTCATTGAGCATGTATCTCTTGCTGAGTCACGGAATGTCCAGCGTCAGTACCTTTAGCCAACGCCTCAGCCATTTTAGTTACACTCTCCAAATGTCTAATTGCGGTAATGTATGTTGCTTTTAGTGCTCGAAGTTCTTCTAAATTTGCTTGAAGAGAATCGCTTGTACGACAAGAAATGAAGGATATTAACGAGCGCGATTGTATTACACTTCCATAAATAGTTAAATATTTTTTTCACTTTAAAGTACTTCATTAAGGCTAATTATTCGCACAGATCACTCAATGAAAGTTACTTTTAAAAAAAATATTTTAATGTTAGCATTGTCATGTAATAAATA
>DHJK01000046.1:7354-8000 GCA_002404295.1 Legionellales bacterium UBA4722 | reverse complement strand
TGTAATAAATAATGGCTAGTAATTTTTTATATTCCATCCAGGAGGGGTTAGTATGAAAAAATTTATATTTGCACTTATTATGTCTTTCTTTTCTTTAAGCAGTTACGCAATACCTGCACCACCATCATCAGATGACAAACCCATTGATATCAAAGCCCTACAAGTTTATAAATTAAATTCACTTTCTGATAATCAAGCAGTATTCAGTGTGTATTCTGAAGGCGCTTGGTCATCAGGAATATGTGATTTTATTATTAGATCGAATCATGGAAATGAGGCTTTTGCTAAATTTACTGAGAGATTTAACATCACTCATCGTGTTTTAACAGATGACTATACGGAATTTAAGCCTGTTGTTACCTACGCTGCGCTCATTTTTCATTTATTAGTCCGTGATTACTCTTATGAAAGGGTTCAGATAAGCACAAAAGATGGAAAAAGTATCAGTGAGAATATTAAAGCATTATTTGGAAACACACCCATAGGAGTTATGCTGGGTACATGCAAAACGCAATTGAGCTAGCCGAAAGCGTACGCGGTGCTGGACGAAAAATTTCACTGTCGCAAATAATACAAATTTGCGGCAGTGTCGTATCTTCCGTTATGTAATGCTTATTTGCAACACTTACCAAATTGGCTAATAATG
>DHJK01000046.1:0-7185 GCA_002404295.1 Legionellales bacterium UBA4722 | reverse complement strand
ACACGCTTGTTTTGCCATATTGCACCCGCATTAACAAGATCTGTTTTTATGGAGTGATAAGATCTGAGTAAATAAATATAATTTTTAGTTAAAAGAATCAGGAAAGTAAACAATATGTTCAATAAATGTTTGCTAAAGCAATTAATGCCTGTTACAGTAAGAAAATGAAAACCATTAACACTCTTAACATAGATGTACTTCATGAAACTGCTTTTTCATTGGTCTCATCACTTTTTGTCGTCCGCGTTATTGTAGTCTGCTGCTAAGCAGACCTCTACTGATTCCACCTCCATAGCTTTACTTAGACCTTCAAAATAATCGGGGAATCTTTTTATGACTACAATATCTATTCGTGAAACTGTTCTATGTAGTAAAACACGTAAATCGCAAGCTTTCTATCCATGGCTAGTTTGGTTCATGGGAGCAAGTTTCTTTTTTTACAAATATTTAGTCCAAGTTTCACCTAGTGTGATGACGACAGATTTAATGCAAGCATTTCATATCAATGCAACTGGTCTTGGAAATCTATCCGCTTGTTATTTTTATGCTTATTTACTGATGCAAATACCTGTGGGCATTTTGCTCGATAAATTTAGCCCGCGCCGACTTACTGGAACAGCTATTTTATTGTGCGCGTTAAGCACCTTGGTTTTTGCACATGCGCATTCTTTAATGTTAGCCAGTTTTAGTCGCGCTATAATGGGACTTTGCGCTGCTTTTGCAGCTGTTTCCTGTTTTAAACAAGTTAGTGTCTGGTTCGCACCTAAGCGATTTGCCCTTGTATCTGGCCTCTGTATGACCGCCGCCATGCTGGGTGCAATCAATGGTCAACTACCTTTATCCTTTCTGGTGCAAACCTTTAGCTGGCGAAATGCTTTAACAATCATTGGTGGCATAGGTGTCATACTAAGCCTACTTTATGTACTAATCATACGAGATAAAACAATCCCTCAATCCAAAGAACAACCATTGATATCTCGCAAGGGAAATTTCATTTCTGTACTTTGCAATAAACAAGCATGGCTGATTTCTTTATATAGCGGACTGGCTTTTGCTCCCCTTTCTGTATTTGGCGGCTTATGGGGCGTTCCCTTTTTACAACAAGCACATGGACTGTCTTCTTCTTCCGCCGCATTTGCCGTATCTTTTGTTTTTATCGGCTTTGCAATGGGCGCACCTTTTTGGGGATGGTTTTCGGATGCCATTAAACGCAGAAAACCGGTACTGTTCGTGGGAAGTCTCATGTCTTTGATTTGTCTCTCGACAACACTCTATTTTCCGTTACAAGGAATTAAAATAATAAGTCTTCTTTTATTTTTCTTCGGCTTTGGCGCCAGTGGATTTTTCACCAGCTTTGCCATGATTCGGGAAATATTCAGCTCTTTATTGGCAGCCACAGTTTTAGGTTTCATGAACACCTTCGATTCGATTTGTGAAGCCTTTTCTGAGCCTTTGGTTGGCGTCTTTTTAGATCGGACATGGGATGGGAAAATAGCCCATCAAGTACATCAATTTTCTACTCACGGTTATCAACTGGCACTCGCCGTATTACCCTTGTATTTGATCCTCGCGTTATGTATTTTATTCTGGATTCGCGAGACGCATTGCCGACCAATGGATGAGTGAGAAACATAGATGAATCGGGATTAAGTCTGGATAGTCTACATGTAATAGTTCAGGCTTGATCCGTTTAGTTTCTTGCTTGTTTCCTAATGTTCTTGTCTAACCCGCCACAGACTGCACACATTTTTATGTCAATTATGATTAGGCATTGCGTGTTGTTGTAGTGAAATTGATTATTTTTAGCCTAGCTTCAGTAGCGTCTACTGAAGCTAGCTTATTTTTTAGCGTCGGCGAGGGCTATTTTTGTTAGAAGCAGCAAGTATCACGGCTTCTTTTAAGGCATCATGCTGTGCTTTAATCATTTTGATAAAATGACAAAGGGAATGAGGATCTCTTAACAGGCATCCTTCTATTTTTAAGGTTTGATAAAGCTTGGTAACTGCAGATGATGTATCGCATTTTTTTCTATTAAGACGTTCAACAGCGATTTCGCTACATTCATTCATGTAGTTTAAGCATGCTTGAGCACTGCCCACAGAAGTCCTAACTACAGCGCCAACATTCACAATTGATGTTTTAAAAAAGAAATGCTTATCTTTGTTATTAGCAGTAAATTGAGGTAGCATTGCTCTCATCATTTGCTCTATTCCATCAGGGACGCGAACAGTTTCACCCGCACTAGTTTCCACACTTTTACCGCCCACTAGTTGATTCACTTGAGTAGACCAGAGTGCAGTATCAGTAATGAATTCTTTAATTTGGGCTTTTGCAGCTCTTTGCAAATTCGTTCCAAGCGCAGCTTCTGCTTGCGCCAAATCATGTTCGTAAACAGATAAAATTTCTGCAGTCGGTTGTATTCCTTGCGCTTTAGCGTCTTGTAATTCTTTGAGCATGGTTGCAAATAATTCTATTTTATCTGTGAGCGCTTGGCGGAATATATGCACTGCACTGTTTGTTTGTGTAACAGTCGTTTTTTCTTCTAAATAACAAGAATACAATTCAATAGCGTCGCTTATCTTCTGAATCACTCCATCCTGCAGGTTAGATAACTTGGATTCTTTTGCCTCTACATTCAGATCAGCAGCTACTTGGGGCGCCGCTTCAAATGGGGTGTTGCTAGGCATTAACTGCCCTTTTTTCTCGCGGGTATAGGCGTGTAACATAGTTTATCCTCTTGTTTTACATGAATTTTTTATATTTTTTATAGATTAATGGGCGAATAATTTCGCTTATGTGCGAAACGAACTAAATTGAATTAATATAAATCAAGTCAGCTTTAATTGCAGAAAATTATACCGCAAAGAAGCGGGGCCATGCAAATTATAGTCAAAAAAAGATGGCTAAATATAGAGGGTCAGACTCTGACGAATCCCCACAAATAAATACACGGGGCCACCTATTAACCGATTGGACTTGGACAACCCCAGTCCCAGTCGTGAACGCGCCCGATTGCGAGCCCGCACCCATCTTTTTTTTCTCAACCAACCTAATTGATAAAATTTATACAAATGCTCGGATTATGTAGTATTGAAAGCGACTACCTCAATTTTTTTTGCTTTAAAAATAAGTGGGTGGCAATAGCGTTTAGGCTGAGTTTCTCCGTGCCCTCTCCCTTGTGATTTATTTCAGGGTTTAGGTGGTTTGGCTGGCGTTTGTATCTTGTTCATGAGTAATTTATCTTTTCCGAACCTGAAAAAATGTTCGATGTCAAAACGCTGCCGGTAACTATTGAAAATATCCTGCAAGGTTAATTTAAAGTGCTTCTCTCCTGACACAATTAACCACATCGGTCGCGTAAATAATAATTCTCCAGACGCTTTATACATGCGTATTCTAATTAATCGAAAAGGAAACTCTGACATGTTATGATTTCGCTTGCCTCGCATCAGAATTTTGTTCCAACTATTCATTATAATTCTTTGTGATTTTCCTTTTTTTATTTATCACTTCAAATTTAACGCTCTCGTCTGAATTTATCCATGTTTTTTCATTTTTTAAAGAATGCTTGCCACGTGGTAGGACTTACTTAGCTGATCAATTACAACGAGCTGGCACATCTGTTCCACTTAATATAGCTGAAGGAGCAGGAGAGTATTCAAGCAATGAAAAAATCAGATTTTATCGGATGGCTAGACGTTAAGCGACCGAATGCGCAGGAATTTTTGATATTGGGCGGCGTCTTTTGATTATTGAGGATTGGACTTTGGACAACCTCAGGCCCAATCGTGAACGCGCCCGGGCGCGGGCTCGCAATCGGGCTCGTTCACGATTTTACCGTGGTTTGTCCAAAGCATTTTTAAAACCAAGAATCTGATGTCAGCAGCCCCTAATATATTTAGCAGTTCTGTGTATTATAATTTGCTGCTATTGAGAATGCATCTATAGGGTTAGTCTTGCTTGAAAAGTACACATATCAATGCTAAAATCGCAACCACTATACATTATAAAAACGAGGTAATTGGGATGAACACAAGAGAAGAGAAGCCAGAGTCATCTGTGCAAGCCGCTGATTTGGAAGAAAAAAAATCTGACTCTTCACCTAACCCTATACCTTTATACTTAACAAATTTTAACGCTCTTATTGCGGAGCGGAATTATATAGTGAAAACGGCTTCTGAATTTCACAAGAATTCAGTGCACAAGAATAAAATAAGTGATGGCCTTAGAGCTTTAAGAAGAGCAGAGCTACTTACGAGGGAGAATCAAGCCGCTATTTTAGTAGCTGGCGAACATGCATTAGCCGTTGCCTATGCACTGGAGGTATTAGACGACGCCAGTATTATCTTATCAAATGAAATTCGTTTGGCTTTGGTTAAAGCGGGTAAAGATGCACAAAAAGTTGTTGATGTACTTAAATTTTTAAATGCTGAAGGGATCATCAATATTAAGCAGCCATCCCTTTTTTCTCGAGCTAGTTGTGCATTGCCCTATACTGAGAGATTTTTATCTTTACACATTGATGAACTACAAAAACTTAAAAAAACTATTTCAACGACTCTTACTCGGGCTGACAATAATAAGCCTAATGTTGTCCGTTGTCTTCGGATGTTAAACGAACGTGAGATACTGTTAACAGAAGAAATAGTAATAGCTATTGAAAGTGCCGGTCAGCACTCATCTCAGGTTACAGATGCGCTAATAAAATTAAACAATGCTAATATCCCACTGGCAAATGAAAGATGTAAAGCTATCGCGAGAGCGGGATTTGATGCGCATCGACTTGCTGAACCATTTATTATTTTACACACTGCTGATATATCATTAACAGATGCAATCGTGACAGCTATTGTCAATGCTGGGAATTTTCAAATCGTAGTTGCTAAAGCCTATGCGGCTTTTAAAGCTGCTGGACTACCTCTAACGGATGGGGCAATAGCTGCTCTGGCTGATATCCAAAATCACGACCTAGATAAAATTATTGAAGTTCTGCTGATTTTAAAAGAGCAACAAATAGAACTTACAGGTATAATCATATCAAGTGTTATTTCGCAGTTCCCCCCTCATGCCAATCCCGTTAAAACGGCTAAGGATATTGCTGCTACTTTTGTGTCTTTACACGTTGCAAAAGTACCACTTACAGAGAAAACTTTACAAGAACAGAAAATTCAAGGGGGGTACTCCAGTCTATCTTCATTTGATTGCTTAACTTTATATTCCTATTACGACCCGTCAGTTGCTAATACACTTTTATCATTAATTCCTCATAAAATTGAAATTACAGATGAGATAATAGATCTCTTAACTGCTGGTACTTATTGGCGGCAGCATGCCCAAGAAATGGTTAATATCATTATATCTTTACACGAGGCGGGTATTCCACTAAACAAGCGTATGCTAGAGAGTGCCATGCACGTTGAGTCCACTGCCGATTTTCATCCAAAACTTCCACGGTACCTTATCACTTTAAAGAATACTCATGGTGCTTTACTGACAGATGAGTTCTTCAATGCTGTGGCTGCAGCACCTCGCCACAATGCACGCAATGTTGCTGAGATACTTTTATCTTTACTATTAACTAAGCTTCTTACAAATAATATCCTTACGCTTTTTGTTAAAAACAAATGCCGCGGGCTGCAGCAAGTTGCTGATGCATTGCTACTGCTAAACACTCATAAAATATCACTTAATGATGAGGCGCAAAAAGCAATTATCGAGAGCGGGAGCGCATCAAACGTTGCCATTGCGCTTATTCAATTAAAATCTATAAAAATACAACTCTCAAATGATTCTATCATTGCTATTGCTAATATTGGAGGTTATGCGGGTATAATTGCCAATGCGCTCGCTTCATTGTCTGAAGCGAAAGTTTCACTTACAGATAAAATCATTGGGTGTGTCATCAAGGGTGGATATCATGCATTAAATGTTGCTATAGGACTGATTGCTTTAAAAAACGTTAGATTTCCCCTTGTAGATGACACAGTAAATTATGTTTCTCTGAATCTTGGATCTGGATCTGGATCTGGATCTGGATCTGATGTTGGACATACTGTCTTTCGGTGCATTACGCATGATGATATAGAAAATAGAGCCACAGTACTTTTATTCTTAGTATTAATTCATTCCTTACAGAATTGCGTTATGCTGCCAATGGATCTCATAAGTCTGGTTTGTAATTATTTCGCTCCGACTTCAGCAGAGGAAATATCAAAAGGCGTAACAATACAGACTGCCAGTTTTATATCTATCTCTAATGAGGTTCCAGAATGCCCCGCTGTAACTACTGGTCTATCTAATAATGTTAATCTTTCAAGGTTAAGTGAAGAAAATTTAGAGACGAAAACGGACTCATTTGGAAATATCCAGTATGGCTTCGCACCTATTGAACCTGAGTTAAAAAACACAGGAGTAAGATCTCCAGGCTTTTCTCTTGTGTTAATGAAAAGACAAATTTTTTTTCCAGCTCCTTTGCCTTCTCGCCATCAAGAAGTGGAATTGCTGTCTGTAATTAAATCAACAAACCCTTCATCGCCACCCTTGAGAAGGCATTGAAACGCGAGCTGATAAGACAGCGCTATACTGAAAAATATCATGCCAATATTCACCTAAAATCATGCTTGCGGTAGGCATCGCTGAAGCAGATTCGGAACTTCAGGGCTCTTGCATTCACCTCAAAGTGCAATTGTGCGAGCCGGACGCCGTTACAGGGTAAAGAAACCGCACTTTTTTGCGCGAAAGGTCTCTTCCCTAGCGCTAATATATAAGAGGCTTAAAGCGGAAAAGCCTAACGAATCGCAGATTGCAGCGATCATTACCATTTGCCATGGCGCACTTAATAGGGTGTTGGGTCAATAATCGTTGCTATAGCAGCGACTTGATAGTCTCGAAAAATTGCGGGATTGAATGGAAATGTCCAGCAGTGGCAATCCAAGCGCCGATAAATATGAGTGTAAAGAAAAATATCCATTCGAATAATTTTCCGATGGGGTTAACATAATAATGATGATGAAAAGTTTGGTAGAGTTTGATACTTATTAAAAATACGAAAAATACTAAAAATAAAATGACTGATTGTCCTTCAATTACATTCCAAGACATATATAAGCCATTCAAAAGAGCAACAGAGATAAATAGCGCGCGATCTGTGTTTTTCATAGCACGTGTTTTGGTGTTGCTGAATCC
>DHJK01000128.1 GCA_002404295.1 Legionellales bacterium UBA4722 | reverse complement strand
ACACAGTTAAATGAACACTCTCTGATAATATTTTCAATATATTCCCCCCAGTTATTTAGCGCCTCTTTACGTTCCGGTAACATTTCATTTTTATTGTATGTTGCCATAATACGCGGCATCTTGTGACCTAAACATTTCTCAATCACCACGGGGTCAATGCGTAGAGCTTCGCCAAGCTGAGTGCTAAACGTTCTTCTCAAGTCATGCGCTGTCCGATGGGGAATACCAACACGGTCTTGGATGCGATTAATTGCGCGAGGCAACGCATTTTCTGTTAATGGGCTGCTACCGTCTACACTCGGCAAGACATAAATAGAATCGCTCTCATTCTTCATTTCTTTAAGCAAGATTTCAACTTGTGGACTTAAGTGTATTTTGATAATTGTTCCTACTTTTGAATGTGCTGCTGGAATAGTCCACAGTGACTCTTCAAAATTAAACTCATCCCACTGCGCTAACCGAAGCTCTGAAGTTCTTACCCCAGTCAGCAAAATAATTTTAATAGCGTTTTTAGTATAAATGGGCAATTGATGTGTGTCGCTATCCAAAAATAACCACAGTTTTTTTATTTCATCCATCGTCAAAAAACGTTCTCGCGGCTTTTCTAAGCCTCCTATATCGCGAGCCCTAATATTGCTTGCAGGATTTACCTCAAGGCTTCCTCGGCTTACTCCATGGTTAAACGCCTGTTTGATCGTGCTTAATACTCTGTTCGCATGTATGGGTGCACCTCGTGCGACAATAACATCTAATGCTTTGGTAATATCACGAGTACGAATCTTGTCTAGCGCCATATCACCAAGCAACGGAATAATGTCGCCATCAATTTGCTGTTTTATTTGTTGCGGCTTCTTGCGGGATTTTTCAGCATAACCAAAATACCACTCAAGTATTAGCTTTCTCATGGTGTTAGTTTCTTTTTGCTCTTGTTCTTGTATGATATTTTTTGGGCTATTCCCTTCTCGGCGCAGGCCGCTGAGTTCAGCAAACCGTTTCTTAGCATTAGCTAAGCTCATTGTCGGATAGTGGCCAAGAGTGAGCTTGTCAGTCTTTCCATTCATCTTGTAGCGATAAATCCATGTCTTGATGCCATTAGGAGTGACGCGAATCCCAAACCCGCCACCTTCGTATTCTTCATAACGCTTGGTTAATGGCTTTAATGCCTTGATGTAAGTATCGGTAAAGCTGCTCATTATTACACTCGTTTAATTGAAAGTGTTAAAAGTGACAAAAGTGATACTCCAAAAAACATTTATTTTTTGCCTTCTATTGCTGCTTTCACCTTCTTTAAAACCTTAGCAGTAACCTGACTCTGCGCTTCAAGCTTACTAATATAAGCCTGAGTCACTTTCATGTGCTTTGCTAATGTTTCCTGAGTAATTCCAGCATTAATGCGAGCCAAGGCAACGGGATTATCTACATAGGGTGAAAAAAATATTACCTTTTGTAACGTTGCTTAAGGTAGGAAGACAAACAGCTAACGCTAGTCAGGAAGAACATAAAACTAATCAGAGCCATGTTCATCCTCACCCACTACGACGATGTCACAGTGCAGGTGAACTTGATTCAATGAGGAAGAAGAATAATAATGTCGCCCATTCCCAGTTTCGCAATGGCCTAAATTGAAAATAGCGCAGCATTGAATTCTGGTAAGTTCTTTATCATTCGAATTTCTGGATTTGATATTAATATTGGTATTACTCCATCAGTAACAGTTTCAGTTGAATTTAAAGAGTAAGTTTTGATGTTAATAGCAAAAAAATACTTACAGTAATGCTTATCTGATTTTATTAAATTATGAAAACGCAAAAAATCATTATTTGCCAGTAATTGATCGAGGAAAGACCTATGTTTAAAAAAGTAAAAGCCATCATGATGTTCGTTGAAGATATTCATGTTGCAGCTAAATGGTACTCTGAATTACTGTCTAGGAAGCTAGTGTATCTCGACTCACACCTCTTCCATTAGAAGAAGCACTTCCCATTCAAATACAGTGGATAAATAAGTTTGGCCGTTTTATGTATAAAGCTGCGGCACATGCGGAAAATAGCGCTTTTGCTACTCCTGAATATGATGCCTAATCGCTTCTGCTATCCACTGATTTAGACTCACTTTATTTTGCCTAGCTGTAATATAAACCTGTCTATGCAATTCAGGGTCAATACGAAGATTGAATTTGCCCGAGAAAGGTTTTTCCGGTTCTTCGTTCCGCTCTTTGCAAAAGTTGAGGTAATCATTGATCGAATCATGAAAAGCCTTTTTAAGCTCTGCTACCGTTCTTCCCTTAAACGTAATCACATCACGTGTATTGATTACTTCACCGTGAAAAATGTCTGCCTCGTCATCAAATTCAACATGCCCGATATAACCTTTATATATTAACATTTGATATATGCCTCTTTTAAAAATCGCCTCATTGATACAACCGCGCCCTTGTCTGTTTCTTTTTGTGGGTGGGGACGATGAAAAAACAGCACGTACATCGTTTAATGCAATCCTAACTAAGCCAACGCTATACTCAACCTACCCGTCGCCTTACGATTTTTTGGTTTTGCATGAACAAAGATATCAACATCCTGATCCAATTTGTTTAAGAGCTTAATAAGCTTTTCTAATGAAAAACTCGAGAATTGACCGCGACAAAGAAAAGCGATCTTAGACTCAGCGACTCCTAACTCTTTAGCTGCTTTTTGTTGATTCCAACCTTTCTTCTTAATTATAAAAATAATACGAGAAGCTAGTGTTGCTTTTGCTTGCATTTCTTCTGGGTTTTTAAAACCTAAATCTGCATAAACGTTTGTTGTACCACGCTCACACTTTTCTTCCTTATAAGCTTTAATCTCAAGAATACCTTGTTTTATTTCTTCAAATAAATTACGTTTTTTTGTAGCAGCCATAATTTTCTATCCCCCAGCATCAGCGCTTTCGTTTTTTACCGACTAGTATAAGAAGAGACTTACCGCCTTCATTACCTTTCAATATTGAGATTAAACATACTTATTCATGCAACTTTTTTTATTTTTCCATAAATACGAGCATTTTTACGCTCTAACTCCCACACATCTAAAGCTTGCTGCATATTAAGCCAACTTTCAGGAGTGGCGCCTAAAAAACGCGTTAATCTAATTGCCATATCAGGGGTAATCGGACACTGTTCATTAAGAATTTGAGAAACCGTGCGTCTAGACACGCCTAACTTATCTGCTAGTTCAGCTTGAGACATTTCTAATGACGGCAAAACATCTTCTCGCAATATAGCACCGGGATACGTTGGCCTACGATTTTTTGATCTTAATGTCATTAGTGATAGCCCTCCAAATTAACGTCAAATGCATCTCCATCTGAAAAATGAAAAGTAATTTTCCAATTATGCTTAAAGCTCTTAATCATCTCGCTCTCCCACTTATAGTAACCTATAAAGTTATAAAATAGGCCAATTACTTTTATTTTTTTCCAACACAAAGTCACAAGTCATACCAGTAATTGATTAATAATATTTTCCTGCCATCAGTCGTTCCCTGCGGGGGTTTTTATTCTTTCAAATCATGTTTAAATTCTTTCAACTCACGTTTTAGTTCTGTCTCTAGTTCTTTTTCTGAAGGAAGATGAAATTGATATGTGCTTGCAAATATTTTATTAGCTTTCTCGTCAAGCATATATTTAACCATTGCATCGCTTTTCTGAGTGCATAATACAAGGCCAAGTGTCGGATTGTCATTTTCCATTTTTATCTCTTTATCAAAATAATTGACATAGAGCAGCATCTGACCAAGATTAGCATGGGTCAGAGGGTGCGTTTTTATATCGACGATCACATAGCATTTTAAGATGACATGATAAAAAACAAGGTCTGCATAGAAATGATTACTATCAAATGTTAGCCTTTTTTGTCTGGCGACAAATGCAAAGCCCTTCCCGAGCTCCAATAAAAAATTTTGCAAATTATTGATTAATGCAATCTCAAGCTTAGATTCAGCTAATTGATGCGATTCAGGCAGACCCAAAAATTCAAGCACCATTGGTTCTTTGATGGCATCTTTAGGATTGCTGATTTCCTGGCCTTTATGGACTAATTTCATTAACCCCTCTTTATCTCTGCTTTTTGCAAGGCGGTCAAATAGTAAGCTGCCAATTTGTCGCTCTAATTCTCTACTTGACCAATGATTTTTCTCCGCTTCAATTTCATAAAACTGCCTGACTTCCGGTCTTTTTACTCGAATCAGAGCTCGATAATGAGTCCAGGATAGATTGGGGCTCAAGCTAGGAATTAGGCCTGATTTCCGACGCAGTGCGTCGGATTTCTTAACCCCTTGATATGTGACATAAAATTTCCTTGCCTGTTCTAGCGTATCGACACCAAAGCCCTTTTTATATTGTTTTTGCAAGCGCTCAGAAAGATTTTTTAGCACAGCTTTCCCATATTCGGAACGTTCTTTGCCATATTGCTCTTCCTGTACAATTTCTTGCCCGATTAACCAATACGCTTTAACCATCTCTGTATCAATGGTGCGTTGCACACGTTGTCTGGCTTGGTCAATGTGCCCACTGACTCGGTGATGGAGAGAATCAATACGATTGGTATCAATTCTAGTTGTAGCTGGTGCTGTGCTCTTTTTTTTACCTTTCATTTTATGTCCTTGCGCGGTTGAGACGATTCTGTTCTCTGCTAATATTACAGACGAATATCAGCACGGTTTTTTTAAACATTATTTTCTTAGTCAGGCACACTGGAATACAGCAATTAAAAATTTATCTGAATCTAAGTATTTTCCTCTTTTAGCGATGGCTCTGGCAGAACCAAACACTCTGCGCCACAATCTGGACATTTGAAGCATTCATTCTTTTCATCCAAGCTAATAAATTGCAATCCAGTATCTTTAAATTCAATATCACCATATCGATAAGTAAAAAGCTTTCCGATAAAATTGATATCCTCAGATAACTTACACACATGACATTTAACCAACTCACGGTCATAAGAAAATAAACCAAGTGCGCACTGTTGTTCTTGGATTTTCTTATAACGCTCTGCTACCTCAAGCATGCTAGAAACAAAAGCGTCATATTTAGGATCTTTTAAATCATTTTTTCTAGCCATAAAAAGGCTCCGTCTTTAGATTGATTTATTTGAAATACGTACTCATTGACTGAAGCTTATTTGCGGAATTGGAAAAATGAATAAAGATAATCTAAGAAAGCAAAGTATGAAGCTCATGATTTTTTGTGTCAACCACTATCACAACCAATAATTAAAAAAAATATTAGCATCACAGAGTTGACATTTTCACATACAGCATGGATGATAAGCCTGCTATTAACAATGGCTTAACCGCCTAGTCAATAGCAAATTAAAATCCGGGCAACAGTGAGTAAGAAATACGCTCCAGCTTACCGCACCCGATTTTAAAAAGCGTGTCGCTAAAGTGTACCACCACCTTAACGACACTAACCACAACACCTAGACCAACGAGGTAATCATGGCTAAACGCAGTGTAGCGATTCCGTCGCGTTCAATCAATCCAGTTCCACATCTTTCTTACCTTATCGAAGCTGCTTTGCAGGATTCCTGTGATCAGCCGCCCGATTTCCATGAAAATTACCGCAGGCAGTTTGCAACTTTAATAGGATTAGGCGCAACCGCCATTCTTGCAAAGGGCAATTGGACACTCTCTACTCAATGGCATCTACTCACTTTTTTGAGTTATGACGATGATTTTACCCAGTCCAAAGATAAATTTGAGCGATTATCAGTCATTGCTGCTGAAATGATTTGCAATGCAATAACACCGTTCACGTTTTTAGGAATGCCTCGCTATTTTGATGATTTCATGTCGGTAATGACCCACGTCATTTATCCAGCCAGCATGGAATTAGCGGATAAAAAAAGGAATATGAGAGAGTTACTGCAAACGTTGTTTGAAAAATGTGACTGATCGTAAAAGGGCATCGGGCTTGTGCGCTTTTACGTTTTAGGTACAGGCTCGTTTGCATTTAGTATTATCACAGTTATATGTGTAGGGGCATAATACAATGAAAAATTATTGGTCTTGTTCAAAAGTTGCTGATTGGTTGCGAGGTACTACTAAACCATTTTCAGGCACGTCAGAAGAGTGGGATGCTTGGGAACAAAAAGCCAAGATAAAAAAATTTCGTTATTGGTTGGCAGAAGAAGGTCTGGATTATTTGCAGAATTTTATATATTGGCCAGCAAATCGCATCAACGATGTGCGCTGCTATATTAATAATCGTTGGGTTTCAAAAAGTCATGCCCTCACCTCCAATCTTAAACGTGGCAGTTGGTACGACTATGATACTCGCTTGCTGAACTCCGTATTTGATGAGTTAGTTAATTTTGTTGAAATTGAATTAGCTTGGATGCATGTTATATGTTCAGAAGAAGACCGTAAAAAATATAAAACTTCTTGGTATCGCACCTTTTTTCGCATGGGAGTATGGCGTAGCCCTCAAGCAGGAATCGCTCATCTTAAATGGGCTTCTGACCTTAAGAACGATGACGATTGGGCAGATAAAAACGATCCAAATTATGGGCAGCCCACTCGTCAGGCATTAGCAGCGCAAGAAATATTTAAACTTTATCAATGGTGGAAAGAAGAACGCCCAAAACGACCCGACCCGGATGATGCCAGCGGTTGGAGTCAGTATTGTGAAGAGAAATATAACGAAGCGAAAGCGAATGGTGATGATTGCGATTTTATTCTAAATAAAATACAAAATGAACGATCACATGAGTTATTAGATACCTATCATAAGATAGAAAACGAACAGGAAGAGGAAGACACCAGCATGTTGATTCGTCTTATTAAATGTCGCCAAAGCCTATGGACTTGAAGAAAAAATAGGTCATAAAATTTAGACTCTATGAAAAACTTAACGGTGGTTTTTGAGGTAGCAAAAGAAGGCGGTTATGTTTGCTGGGCCATTACACCCTGACCCCATTTTTCAGTAGAGTCAAATGAAATCTGTTGATATTCTATAGATTAGAACTATAATGTAAATAAGTTTCAAACACTATAACAACGGCTAACTATATGAAAAATTTAACGGCGGTTTTTGAGGAAGCAAAAGAAGGTGGCTATGTTTGCTGGTTTGAGGAAGTGCCAGAAGCAATGAGCCAAGGAGAGACACGTAAAGAAGCTAAGCAAAATTTACTCGATGCGTTTAAGTTAATAATGGAATATCGTCATGAACAAGCCGAAAAACAGTTGAAGAAATTAAGAACACGCAAAGTTAATGTCACGACTCAATTTATACCTCTTTCATCGATAATTTAATGAAGCTAGCAGACCTAGAAAAGCACCTCCGAAAAAATAGCTGCGTTAAAAGACGCGAAGGCGGCAATCATACGATATGGGAAAACAAACTAAATCGTAGAATTACTGCTGTCCCTCGTCATCGGGAAGTAAAAGATTTACTTGCGCAGAAAATATGTAGGCAGTTAGAAATCCACTCCTTTAAATCATAATAAGCCAAAAAGAAACTCATGTTTTAATTAAATACAGGCTATTGTGCACCCTTTTCTATTTGCACTCACTCACCTTCAGTATATTTGTCCAGATTTTTTGTGAAAAATTCTTGAGTTAAATCATAAAGAGAGCAGGACAAGAAAAATAATATAATTATAAATCTAAGTATGTTTGGCATTAATAATCTACTGCTTTGCATTTTTGTTGCAGCTTTTCATCGCTAATATCCAAAGGTTTTCTGTGAGGCTTCCCAGCAAAATATTTGTCGCTTACCTCCCA
>DHJK01000198.1:5798-17841 GCA_002404295.1 Legionellales bacterium UBA4722 | reverse complement strand
TCGCTTCGCTCGCAATGACGATGACGGAGTGTGCAATTTCTGACTTATTCAACAACGCCCCTTGCGGAAGAGGTATCCTAAGCAGTAATTCAAATTCTTCATTGATCTTTAAGGACAGGCCAAGCCGTCTTAAGATAAAGCACCATAGACCAAATAGTCAGCACCACCGCCGCATAAAGCAAGATATACCCTATAATGACTATCGCCGCATTCGTCGTAGGCGTGCAATAAAGCAAAATCACTAACGCAAACATCTGCGCCGTCGTCTTTACTTTCGCAATCTGAGTTCCAGGCATACTAGTCAACTTCCCGATTTCAGCCATCCACTCACGCAACGCAGAAACCACAATTTCACGGCCCACAATAATAGCAGCAGGGATCGTGATGATTGCAATAGGCACAGAATACACACCAGAAGACAAACTTAAAAATTGAAACTGTGGCTGCCCTACAATTAACACAAGGGCGATCGATACCATGAGCTTATCAGCGACAGGGTCAAGAAAAGCGCCGAGCTTAGTAGATTGTTTTAAACTTCTTGCAAGATAGCCGTCCAGCCAATCGGTGAATGAACCAACGGCAAAAATGAGCGCAGCAACGGTATGCCCCCAAGATACGGGCAAATAAAAAAAGAATACGAGGAAAGGAATCGTTGCGATTCGAATAAATGTTAAAAGATTTGGTAAATTGATCATTTGGAGGCCCTTAAGGCTTTTAGTCTACAAGCTTCAACGCTTCAAAAATTCGCTTCGCAAGTGCACTACTAATTCCCGGCACTTTTTCTAATTCCTCAAGACTAGCATGCTTTATAGCTTGGATTCCAGAGAAGTAACGCAATAATTCACGCCGCCGACTCGTGCCAATACCGGGTATCGTTTCTAGCGAAGAAGTCAGTCGTTTTTTATCACGCTGATTCCTATGTCCTGTAATAGCAAAGCGATGTGCTTCATCGCGTATTTGCTGAATTAAATGCAACGCAGGTGAGTCGGTTTCTAAATGAATAGGCGGGCGCTCTGCAATATGAAGAGTCTCAAGGCCAGGCTTACGACTAGCGCCTTTTGCCACACCTATCAATGTCACTTGATGAATAGCCAGTTCTGCTAAAATTTTTCGCGCGGCTCCCAACTGCGTCAGCCCTCCATCAATTAAAAGCACATCCGGTAACGGAGTCGATTTCGATAAAGAGCCTTGATAACGCCTAAAAATAGCTTGACGCATTGCAGCCACATCATCCCCCGGCGTAATATCTTTAATATTAAAATGGCGATAATCACTTTTAAGAGCGCCATTTCTATTAAAAACAACACAGGAGGCAACAGTCGCCTCCCCCATCGTATGACTGATATCAAAGCATTCTATGCGTTCTAACGTGTGCACTTGCTCTTTCTCAAGGAGCGATTGCAATGCAACAAAACGCTCCTCCGTATTAGTCGTATGACGAAGACGACTAGCTGCCGATTGCTCTGCACTGGCAGTTGCCATTTCTAACCATTTTTTTCGCTCACCGCGCACGTTTCTGGGAAAATAAACTTTATGTTTAGCTTGCTCACTCAATGCATTAATCAACCAGCTGCGCTCTGGTAATTGACTATCTATTATAATCTCCTTCGGAACCAGATTAATCTCATTGTTGTCGCTTAAATAATGCTGCGTAATAAAAGAAATTAAAATTTCTTCTTTAGTTGAGTTGAGCGGCACCGTTGGATAATACGCTTGACTCCCTAAAATTCGACCGCCACGAACCATGAGTAATTGAATACAAACAATCCCTGTAGAAGCAAAGCCAATCACATCCGCATCACCGTGCGCTGCGCTCACGCATTGACGCTCTTGAAGTTCACGAAATTTAGCTAGCTGATCACGTATTTTAGCTGCTTTTTCATACTGTAATAACCTTGAAGCTTCTTCCATTTGATCATGTAATTGTTTAAGAATAAGCTGATTTTTACCTTGTAAAAATAAAATCGCATGCTGAACGCTCTCTGCATATTCTTGTTCTGAAATCAAACCTGCACAGGCACCCGAACATAATCCAATTTGGTATTTCAAACAGGGTCGTGAACGTTTAGCATAATATTTATCATTGCTAACACGCAGACCAAATAATTTCTGGATTAAATAAATAGTTTCACGTACCGCGTAGGAATTAGGATAAGGTCCAAAATATTTTCCGGTGTTTTTCTTGTTTCCTCGATAAAAATCAATGCTAGGATAGGGTTTTTCTTGTGTAATAAGAATATAAGGGAAACTTTTATCATCACGAAATAAGACATTATAATGGGGTTTATGCTTTTTTATTAAATTACACTCGAGCAAAAGCGCTTCATTTTCAGTGTGCGTGATGGTGATGTGGATGTCTTGCACGTGCTGCATCAAAGCAAGAGTTTTGGTATCTTTCACCTGCCTTGAAAAATAGCTTGTAACCCGCTTTTTAATGTTTCGAGCTTTACCTACATACAGAATTTTCCCACCCTCTCCTAGCATTTGATAAACGCCGGGCTGTGAGGTGAGGGTTTTGAGGAAGTCTTTAATATTAAGCATCATAGATGAAGGCCGGCTCTGTTTTTTCGTGCCCGTCATTGCGAGCGCGAGCGAAGCAACCTAGTCTTTTCAAAGCTGATTAGTACCATTGAGGCTAAAAAGCAGCGGTGAAAGACTAGGTTGCTTCGCTCACGCTCGCAATGACGAGGCACGACTAAATCAGTGAAATTCGTTGTATAGTGACTACAAATCAGGCTTTTCCAATAACGTCAAGTGCCCTTCCACCAACCCTAGCCGAATAGCTAAAAGAGTCAGCTCAACGTCGCTGTGAATACCCAATTTCTCAAAAATACGATAACGATAACTATTCACTGTTTTTGGACTTAAAGAAAGTTTTACTGAAATTTCTTGTACTTTCTGCCCACCTGTTATCATTAACATGATCTGCAATTCGCGCTCAGATAATATATCTAACGGTGTTTCTTCCGCTTTTGTATAACGTTTGAGAGCGAGCTGTTGTGCGATATCAGTACTAATATAACGTTGTCCTGAATGCACGATGCGGATAGCACGAATCATTTCCTCTGCTGCACAACCTTTAGTGATGTAACCGGCCGCACCCGCTTGCAACAAACGCGAGGGAAAAGGTTCATGGCCATGAACCGTTAACGCTAAGATTTTGATATCAGGATTGTGACGCACCATTTTACGCGTGGCTTCTAAACCACCAATCCCAGGCATTTGCACATCCATGAGTACAACTTCAGGCATCAAATCTTTTGCTAGACGTACAGCGTCTTCACCTGTACAAGCATCGCCAATAACCTTGAGCCCTGTCACATCTTGCAATAAACGTTTAATGCCAATGCGGACAAGCTCATGATCCTCGACTATCAAAATTTTGATCAACTTCCATTCCTCTTCATGCCTGAAATAACGACTTGGCGGAGAGAGAGGGATTCGAACCCCCGGAGCCCGTAAAGACTCAACGGTTTTCAAGACCGTCGCTTTCAACCACTCAGCCATCTCTCCAGAATTTAATTATATGAATCAAGAATTCTTAAGGGCACATAGTATCGCGAACTAGTTTAGATATTCAACTGATAATTATATTAGATCCTAAAATCTAGCGTAACCCCACCGTGTCCGTGCCCACGCGCATGCCCCATAGGCGTCAAGCTAAGCCGCTTTCAGTCTTAGCTTGATTTATGTTATTATCTGCACATCCATTTTAAACTAAGGGTGAATTATGCCATTTAATGAAACCACAGCCAGTCAACGTCAAGAGTCTTTATTAAGCACCCATTCAGTCTTACGCAACACTTACCTACTTTTAAGCTTAACTTTACTCTTCAGCTCCGCAGCCGCAGGTGTTGCAGTGATGACACAAGCCGGATTTGGCTCAGCAATCGTTGCGATCATTCTATCTTTTGTGTTTTTATTTGTGACAACCGCATTGCGTAACAGCCCTTGGGGTATTTTGTCTGTGTTCGCTTTCACAGGCTGCATGGGCTATTCAATAGGGCCAATGCTGAATCAATTTATTCATGGTTACAGCAACGGTGGCCAGCTTATCCTCACCGCATTCGGCGGCACTGGCGTCATCTTTTTTGCCACTTCTGCTTATGTATTGACGACAAAAAAAGATTTAAGTCATTGGGGTAAGTTTTTAACCATAGGTATTGTCATCTGTTTGGTTGCAATGATTGCGAATATATTTTTAAAAATGCCTGCGATGCAATTGGCTATCTCAACCATATTAACCATCATTTCTACCATGCTGATTATGTATGACACCAGCCGTATTATTAATAATGGCGAACGAAATTACATTATGGCGACAATGAGTCTTTATATTGATATTCAGATGTTGTTTCAGAATTTGTTAATGTTGTTGGGGGCGTTTAGCGGGAGAGATTAACATAACAAAAAAAAGCGCTCTTTAATGCATAGTCTGTGATAAGGGCTATTAATCGGGTCCCTCAGCCCGGAGGGGGAAGGCATATGATTAATAGCGCTTTATCACAGACTGTTTTTGGGGGCGCACGCTGAATAAATTACGATAACATTTCTTTTAGCTTACTTTCATGTGCAGCTATTTCATCTGGAGTGGCATTTAGAATGATAAGTTTTCTATGTTTTTTAACAGAAGGGGATGCATTCTGTATCACTCGCTCTTCTAACTCCGTCATTTTCATCTCATCAAACAAACTCCCCTGCCCCCCAGTCATCGCCAAATAAACTTGAGCAAGCAAATGCGAATCAAGCAAAGCGCCATGCAAGTCACGAGTGGAATTATCAATTTTATAACGTTTACATAACGCATCCAAACTATTACGTTGACCTACGTGCAACTGCCTCGCTAACACTAATGTATCAATAATCCGACAATAATCCGCAACCGTTCGCCATTTTTTCTTCGCAAGCGACAGCTCATAATTGATAAACCCAACGTCAAATGGCGCATTATGAATAATCAACTCTGCCCCATCAATAAAAGCCATAAATTCTTGAACGATATCATTGAAAAGCGGTTTATCATCTAAAAATTGATTTGAAAGACCATGCACTTCCAACGCGCCCTCATCGACGGGTCGCTCTGGATTGATATATTGATGATAACGCTTACCTGTAAACTTACGATTCACTAATTCAATACAACCTATTTCAATAATCCGATGATTATCTTTTGTCAGCAAACCGGTTGTTTCAGTATCGAGTACGATCTGTCTCATCACTTTTTCTCTGTTAGTTTTTCTTTTTGAAAATCATCAATCGCTTTATTAGCCAACGCATCCACCAACTCATTTTCGATATGACCACTATGCCCTCTTACCCAATGCCATGAAACCTGATGGCGTTGCGTCTGCGTATCAAGCGCTTGCCACAAGTCCACATTTTTAACTGGTTTCTTATCCGCTTTTTTCCACTGCCGTTTTTTCCACCCAGGTAACCATTCTGTTATCCCTTTTTGCACATATTGTGAATCCGTATACAACTCAATAACACAACTCTCTTTGATCGCAGTCAACGCTTGAATAGCCGCCATTAACTCCATGCGATTATTCGTCGTATCTAACTCCCCACCAGAAAGCAATTTTTCCCGGTCACTGTATCGCAACAACGCCCCCCAGCCGCCCGGGCCCGGATTACCGCGACAAGCACCATCTGTATAAACAAGAATCCGTTTCATTTTCCATCTCGCATGCTAGGGCCTGAAAAAGTCGCTGACAGGGGCGCTATTTTTTGTTTCCAAAGTAATTTAATAGGCATTAAAGGAATCACTTTTGCTTTTGCAGTTAATGTATAAATTCCGCCAAATGGCATAAAACATTTACGCCCTATCCATTCAAGAAATCGAAGTTTGTGAAACGTTTTTTCATGTGTAACAGGTGGTCTAAAAAATAACATATCTTCTTGCATAATTTGAAAATCAGCTAATTTTAGCCACTCGACCACTTTACTTACCGCAATAAAATTACCATTCCAAGGACTATTTTTATTTTTAGACATATATTTCTTTAATCCCCAAAGACTCAGTGGATTAAATCCCATAATAATAATATCGCCTTCCGGTTTAACAATTCTACAGGCTTCAAGCAGTAACCGATGCGGATTATCGATAAAGTCTAAGGTATGCGGCAAAATCACTAAATCAATACTACCTGGAATAATAGGCAGCTCATAAAAATCACTTTCAATCGTCTGAACATCTTTAAATTTATTAACCAGCGGGCTCATAATAACACGATTAGAGATATGACTCGCGTTTAATAACGTATGTTGACGCGGCACACCAATTAATACAGCATGTTTTCCATAACGCTCTGCACAAATCCGAGTCAAGATTTTTTGCTCAGCCTCTAAAACGCGAGCGCCTAAAAAGCGAGACAGCCAATGATCCCAATGTTGCAAGGTTCGGTAAGTTTTGACCAAGTGAGCGCCTTCCCATGCTATGGTATAAAGCACAATATACCTTAAATAGTTTTCGCATGTAAAACGACTTCTATGTTAGTATTGTTTGATTAGTTTTGCATCTTTCTAGATATTTATTGGTTATCACTAATGATACAAGCGTGGTGCAGATTACTCAAAAGGAAGATAGTACTTGGCATTTGCTGTTCATTGATCAGTAGCATTGCAATCGCCTATCCGAATATCGAAGGGATTCAGGATTACCAAAAAACACTCCCCTATTCCAAAGAACACAAACAAAATTTAGCAGATGATATTTATCGCTTTCACAATGCCAATAACATTTGGGATTTATTGCGCTCTGAATTTACTTTACATCATTATGAAGACAGCCCTGAAGTTCAAGCACAACTTAATTTTTTTATGAATAACCCCAATTTTTTATTACACTCTGCACAACGTGCAGCGCCTTATCTCTATTACATTTCACAACAAGTTAAAAAACGTCATCTACCTGTTGAGATGGTTTTATTACCCATGATTGAAAGCGCTTATAATCCATTTGCTTATTCAACTGCGGGCGCGGGCGGCATTTGGCAAATGATGCCTGACACAGCAACAGGTTTTGGTGTTAAACAAAATTGGTGGTATGACGGTAGACGTGATGTTATTGCGTCCACTAAAGCAGCGTTAGATTATCTTGTGTATTTGGGCGGGTTTTTTGATGGGAATTGGTTACTTGCGATTGCGGCGTATAATACAGGCGAAGGAAATGTATTGGCAGCCATTCATAGGAATATCCGCGATGGCAGAAACACTGACTTTTGGTCACTTCCGCTTTCGCAACAAACGCGTGATTACGTGCCTCGCTTGCTCGCATTAGCTATTATTATCGCAAATCCTGAGCGATACCCTATTAATTTTCCATCCGTGCATAATGCACCCTATCTTGCACAAGTTGATGTGGGAGGACAAATTGACTTGCCTCATGCAGCTTATCTCGCAGGTTTAAGCGTCCAAGATTTAAAACAATTGAATCCGGGCTATAATCATACTGCAACAGATCCAAATGGCCCTTTTAAATTAGTGCTTCCTATTCAAAATGTTGAACAATTTACTGAGAATTTTACGCGTTCGCCTTTATATGGAAGATCGACCACCAATCAGTACACAGTGCGGCGCGGTGATACATTGCTTGCACTTGCAAATAAGTATAAAACAACAGCGCCTTCTCTACGAAAAATGAATTCCTTAAGCAGCAACACCCTAAAGCCAGGCTCGCATTTGCGAATTCAAAAATCAAACACCAATTTAGCACAAGCTATTTTGGATGCTGAAAAAACCCATCCCACGTTTTCCAGCAATAACAATGCTGCACTCGCCAGACTGGAAAATACGCATGAACCCTATTATATGCAGCCTGGAGATACATTATATATGGTTCGCGAAGGGGATAATCTAAAGAAAATTTCAGATAAATTCCATCTTCCTATTAAAGCTGTGTTGATTGCGAATCAACTTAGACGGATAGGTCCAGTTCCAGCAGGATCTAAGCTTATTGTCCCAACGCATTTAGCAAAAATGAATAATGTGCAGAAATATCAACTTGTATCGGGTGATACGGTGTATGTGGTACGCGAGGGCGATACGGTTGAAAAGATTGCTAGGAAGTATCACCTGACAGCGCCTGAAGTGCGGCTTGCAAATTTATTGCCTAATAATGCTATTCAAGAAGGGGATAGATTAGTTATCCCTACTCACGGTTAATATATCTGCGTTATTTCTACGATACGTAACTCACCGCCGTCATTGCGAGCGAAGCGAAGCAATCCATCTCGAAAGCAATGCTTCAGAAAGCTGATCTTAGGTACTAAGCTTTGCTTTCGAGATGGATTGCTTCGCTTCGCTCGCAATGACGACGATGAAGTGAGCTGGTTACATTACCGACCAGCCGTCTCTTTAATCAACCCAACCGCAACAAAAAAAGCAATCACATACGCACCCAACACAAGATACAACCCTTGCTTAAAATGCGCAGGATTATTCAATGCCAAAACCCCCTCATTCCCAGACTCAATTAACTTCCCAATAATAGGCTGAAAAAAAGCACCTGAAATCACAACTGCCATATTATTAAAAGCAATCGCTGTGGCCTTAACAGAAGTTGGATTATTTTCCTTAACTAAAGTAAAGCTTAAGGCTTGCCCAGAGCAAGCAGCACCTGCAAGGAACAAAAGCACCCCAAGCAATATCAACGACAAATGAAATTCTAAAATCAGCCCAAAAGAAATAGCCCCAATCAACGCTGAAATATAAAGCGGAAACACTCTATTGTTCATCGCAGTAGACAGCATCCCCAACAAAGGACTCGCAAGCGCCAATCCTAACCACATAAAAGAACAAACAAACGCAGCTGTAGTTTGTCCTAAATGATCCGCACTCACTAAAAATGGCACACCCCATAACGATGCAAAACTCGACATTGGCGCCCATAATAAACAAGCATATAAAGCGATATACCAAGTTTGCCGATCTGAAATTATTTTTTTAAAGCTAGTTTTAATATCCATGTGAGGATGAATAGTGCTTTCTACCACATTGTTTTTTTCATACTTTAATAATTTCCACACCGTGATAGTAAGCACGAGCCCAATCAACACTAAAATCCATAACGTATGACGCCAACCTACATGATTCAATAAAACACTAATAGGCATCTGCCCTGCCATCGCGCCAAACGCCGCCAGCATTTGAGTGATTCCCGTCATCATTGCAAAATGTTTTGATTTAAATAAATCTGCGGTAACCACCAAAACTGCCACAAATGCGAATGCTGACCCAGCACCCATTAATAAACGCGCCAAAGAACCCAAAAGTATGCTATCCGCAAAAGAAAAAAGTAGCGTGCCAAGCGTACAAACCAAAATGGCTAGAGTAATAATAGTACGAGGACTGTATTTATCAAATAAAATACCAGAAGGAATTTGCATAGCCGTATAGGAATAAAAATACACACTAGACATAAAGCCTAAACCAAATGCACCTATGTTTAAATCGTGCATCAATTGAGTGGCCATAACACTCGGCGATACCTGAACTGCCATTTCAAAAAACAAGAAAAATGACACTATGCCATAAAGCAGGATTGTTTTAAAATTAGACAATTTGTGTTGCAAGAGACTTGCCATGACACTTTCCAGTTATTTTAATTATGAGCTGCTTATAATAATCAGTATAAGAGTGTCAAACAACAGGTTATTTAGGATTTCTGTGAGACTTCTTACGACACTTGCCCTTGCAGGGGCTTTGCTTAGCTCACCACCGCCATAGCTGTAAAGGTTACATAATTCGTAATGACGCTAGCAAAATGAACTTTTTACTAATGTTTTGAACAAGGCATATTATATCATAAGATTACCAATAGTGCGTATGTTGAGCTCTATATTGAGAAGGTATCAAACTCTTATCCTGCCGCGATATTTTCAATTGAATAGCGCCAGACTGTACACTATCAAAAGAAATCGCACCTATCTCATGATATCTTTGAACTACTAAAGGATTAGGAAAATGATATCGATTTCGATACCCCACAGGAAATAAAGCTATTTTTGGATGCACCAACGAAATGAATTCATCCAATCCCGATGTTTTACTACCATGATGAGGTGCAATAATAACATCCGCCGCTAACTCTGAAGGCACTGATTGAATCAAATCATTTTCAGCGATTTTTTCTATATCACCCGTTAATAATATATGTCGCATTCCACTCGTTACACGCAAAACACACGAACTATCATTATTCAATCCTAATTTATCAACCGTAGGATAAAGAAATTTAAATGTCACTTGATCCCACTGCCACGCTTCACCCCGAAGACAATAACTCGCCGGCACATTCAAAAATTTTTCTGGCACACTGCTTTTAACTAGATACGTAGGAAACTGCTTCAAAATAGCAAATGAACCCCCAATATGATCATTATCACCGTGACTTATGACTAACCTGTCAACATGCGTCACACCCAAAGAATGCAAAAATGGAATAACAACACTTTCTCCCATATCATTTTTTTCACTTAAACGAGCACCTGCATCAAAGACTAAAATATGACTATGTGTTTGCAAAACAGCCGATAAACCTTGCCCAACATCAAGCAACGTAAGCCATACGTCGCCCACTGGCGGCGCAGGTGGTTTATAAAAAATAATAGGTAATAACCAAATAATGCCAAAACCTCTTCCGGGAAACCCGATTGGCAATAATAAAATAATCATCCCGATGCACGCTGCAATAACGTACCAAACATTAGGAACCAGCTGATACCACGTACCCCAAGAAATATGCGCCAAATAGCTCAATACTATCCATAATAAAGAAATTATTTTATCCGCCCACATAAGAAAAATGCCGCCCACTTTTCCAGAAATAAGCAGAAAAAAACAACCCAATAACGTTAACGGAACAACAAGAAATCCCACACAAGGAATAG
This sequence comes from Legionellales bacterium UBA4722, assembly GCA_002404295.1. Lineage (GTDB taxonomy): Bacteria > Pseudomonadota > Gammaproteobacteria > DSM-16500 > DSM-16500 > UBA4722. The sequence goes on along the minus strand of DHJK01000198.1, from coordinate 6,952 downwards.
CAATACTATTTGCTATAAATGAAACCCAAGAACATTCTTGAAATAAACCAATACTAAGTGGAATTAACCCTATAGTAATAACCCATTGTATTCTGCCGTGCTTCCACCACAATCCCGTTGGCGCCAATCGACCTCGCACACCATAAATAATAAGTGCTATGGAACTAAACGATAACCAAAAACTAACACTCAATACGCTCAAAGGATTAAGCAGCAATACGCATAATAAAGCTAAACTCCATGTATGCCATGATAGTACTTTTCTACGTGATAAGACTGTTATTAAAAACAAAGATAACATCAAACACGCCCGCTGCGTAGGAAGGGAAAATCCCGCCATTGCACTGTAAATCAATCCCATAATAAGTGCTGCGATGGCACCCGCATGCTGAGCAGGCATTTTCAAAACCCATTTCGGTTGACGCCGCCAAATCCACATCACAATACTAAAAGCAAACCCTGCCATAAAACCAATATGCAGCCCAGCAATCGCCATTAAATGATTAGTACCGGTATTTCTTAATACTTTCCAATCATCAGGTGGAATGCCGTATCTTTCACCGATCGCAAGCGCTGTAATCCAGTGAGATGTAGGACTTTTTGTTAAATTTTTGTTTATTTGATCTCTAAAATATTCACGAATACGATCTAAAGGATGGTGATACCATTCGCTTGCGAGCAGCACACCTTCCTGATTAACAACATAACCCGTTGCACGAATACCTTCTTGAAAACTCCATGTCTCAATGTCGAAACCACCCGGATTCATTAGGCCTGTTACTTTTTTTAAGTAAACAGTGAATTTCCATTTATCACCTACGCGTATTTTTTTGGGTGCGGATTGCCATGAAAGTTGAACTATTGCATGCACAGGTTCGGTTTTATTTTCGTATTGAATTTTATCGAGTAAAAATCTAAAACTTGTATGGGTAGATTCTATGTCTGGAATTGTGTTGATGATACCACTTATTTGCAGAGGCTTTCCTTCTTTTTCTGAAGGCAGCACCCAAGATAGCTGAACATGCGCATACCATAAACACCAAGCAAAACCCAATATAAAAGGTATAATAAATTTTGTATAAGAAAATATTTTTTTAAAAAATAATTTTTGAAAAATAATTAAAATAATGATCGCAATTGGTAAATATATAGTT
>DHJK01000198.1:0-5520 GCA_002404295.1 Legionellales bacterium UBA4722 | reverse complement strand
GCAATTGGTAAATATATAGTTGGCAATGTTGTAAAGCATTGCAATACCACTATTCCCATTAGAAATAGTATTGAAAAAATGAACATAATAAACCTTATATGAATGGGAGGACTGTTTTATCTTTGAATGATATTTTTATGGTGGTTGTCTTGATGATTGATGTGATATTGAGGTTATCTTTCGCACCTTCGGTGCTTTGTGATGTGATTATGTATACCCAGGTCTGCGGGCGCAAGCGCCCTTAGCCTAAGCTAATTTCTTACGGCCTTCGGCCTTATCTTAAGTGTTGAACGCGCTTAACGAGTTTAACCCGTCGGAAATTTGATTAGCCGTTCTCAGACCATCGTCACCACAACACTTATGTATTGCTGCCATTCCAAACAAACTAACCCCAGCCGCAAAAAGGCTGTAGGCACCTGTTTTCAAAGCCAAAACCATTGCTCCGCCGCCAGATAGAACTGCTGCAAAAGGAAGACCAAAGCTAAGTCCTAATGCTAATAAGACAAGCATGGTATTTATTTTATTTTCACAAATTACCCGTAAGAATAATTGGAAAGATATATTTTCTTCGTCAGTATCATCTAAGTGTGAACGCATTTGCATATAAAATACCTCCAATTATATCTGTGTATATTTTGTACTATATAAGGTTAAAAAGCAACCTTTTTAACACAAAAGAGATAGCACATTTAAGATAGGGTTGAATATTCAATAAAAATCATAGAGTTACAATTTAAAAGCGATTAATCGCTTAGGATAGCGGCTTCCATCAAGCAAGATATATAAATGAAATAAAATCACACACCCAGCAATTGACCCTCTTTTAAAATCAAAACCCTATCCGCCTGCTCTGCAATCCGCCTATCATGCGTCACCATGATCACACTCGTCTGTAACGTTTTTTGCAAGTCAACAAACATACGAAATACCATTTCCGCATTACGCATATCCAAATTCCCTGTCGGCTCATCCGCCAACACACAAGAAGGATCAGCCACTAATGCACGTGCGATAGCTACACGTTGACGCTCTCCACCAGATAGCTCGCCGATTTTATGCGTGACACGATTTTTTAATCCAACCATATCTAATAAACGTTCTGCTTTTTGCTTTGCGATATCAGGTTGAATATTGCCTATCAGCAACGGCATAGACACATTTTCTAACGCTGTAAACTCAGGCAATAAATGATGGAATTGATAAACAAAACCTAAATAACGATTTCGCAAACGGCATTTTTCGTTTTCCGTTACTTCAGCGAGATTTTTGCCAGACAATATAACTTTGCCGCTGGTAGGCTTATCCAATCCACCTAATAAATGCAGCAATGTACTTTTTCCCGATCCTGAATTACCGACGATCGCAATCAATTCACCCGGATTAACTTGCAAATCCACATTATTCAACACTTCAATTTTTGCAGTCGCATCGTGATAGACTTTAGAAAGCGCCTGACACTCTAGAATATAATTACTCATAACGTAACGCCTCCACAGGCTCCGTACGCGCTGCGCGCCAAGCGGGATATAAAGTAGCTAACAAACTTAAAATGAGTGCTGATAGGCTAATACGCCACACATCGACCCATTCCAAATGCGAAGGTAAATAATCCAGGAAATAAACACTGGATGAAAGAAACTGCACATGTAAAATGTGCTCTATCCAATTCACCACTTCAGTCACATGCAATGCCAAAGCAATACCGCCTGCCACACCTAATAAAGTACCAATCACACCAATAATAGAGCCTTGGATAATAAAAATAGCCATAATCATTCTAGGTGTGGCACCTAAGGTACGTAAAATCGCGATATCAGACTCTTTTTCATTAACGACCATCACCAATGTACAAACCAGATTAAATGCCGCCACCAAAATAATCAGCATCAAAATAAAAAACATCATTGCTTTTTCTTGAGCAACCATACGGAAATATTCGCCGAATTGTTGTGTCCAATCTGTGACTTTAGCATTTTGACCTAAAGCGACTGTCAATTGTTCAGCAAATTTAGGCGCTGCATAGGCATCATCAATCTTGACATGTATCGCGGTCACAGATGTACCCATTTCAAATAATTTTTGGGCGTCTGCTAAATTGATGAAGGCTAAGCTGGTATCAAATCCGAATCCGCTTCCTGCTCTAAATATGCCTGTTACCGTAAAACGCTTTAGACGAGGCGTGACACCTGCGAGTGAAAGGGAAACACGCGGCGTAATGACTGTAATTTTATCGCCTAATCCAACATCTAAGCGATTTGCTAGTTCTTCACCCACTACTATACCAAAACTCTCGGGTGTCAAACTAGTCAAAGAACCTTGTACGATTTTATTCGCTAATTCTGAAATGTTTTTTTCTGCTTCGGGGATGATGCCTGTGATTAAAGCAGGCTGAACTAAATTAGAAGTGGTCAGCATGACTTCGCCACTCACAAACGGTGCTATCGCTTTAATTTTAGGATATTTGCGTAATGTATTTTCTACTTGTTGCCAATTGGTAATCGCATTCGAAAAACTACTGACAGAGATAGGCGGCACCATGCTGAATACACGTTTTTCTATTTCACGATCAAAACCATTCATGACAGAGAGTACGGTGATTAGCACCAAGATGCCCAATGCAATGCCAAGCATAGACATGAGTGAAATAAATGAAATAAAGTGATTACGTCGCTTTGCGCGTGTGTAGCGTAATCCTATAAAAAGTGCGGCGGGTCGGAACATGTTATTGGTCTCACTTACATAATAATTTGTGACACATAAAAAGCATCTGCTTAGGACACCTCTCCCATAAGGGGAGAGGTGTTCTAAGCAAGTCTCGTATCTTGCAATTTAAAACACCTAAAAAAATTAGTCGTCGTCTGCTCCGCCAATTCTACCACATCAATCCCCCGAAGTTGCGCTATATATTCCGCCACATAACGCACATAAGCAGGCTCATTAGGCCTCCCCCGACGAGGCACAGGCGCCAGATAAGGCGAATCTGTCTCAATCAGCATACGCTCCATAGGAATCTGCTTCGCAACCGCTTGCGTTTCTTTCGCATTCGGAAAAGTCACAATACCCGAAAACGAAATATAAAACCCTAAATCCATCGCCGCCTTAGCCATTTCCAAATCTTCAGAAAAACAATGCATAACGCCGCCCACCGCATTAGCGCCCTCTTCCTTCAAAATACGCAACGTATCCTCACGCGCTTGTCGCGAATGAATAATTAACGCCTTATTCACTTTTTTAGCTGCCCGAATATGCCGACGAAAGCGCTCATGCTGCCACGTTAAATCACCTGTACTTCGATAATAATCCAACCCTGTTTCACCCAGCGCTATAATTTTTTTATCTTGTGCCAGCAACACTAAATCCTCCACCGTAGGTTCAGATCCCGCAGCATCTTCATTAGGATGCAATCCCACAGAAGCGCTCACCTCTGGGTAAGCCTGCGCTATAGCCAAAACCTCCGGAAAATCCTTCAATGTTATACAAACACATAACATATGACGCACGCCTTGATCTTCCGCCGCAATCAGTGCATTCGATAATTCTCCATCATGCGCTGTTAAATCCAGCTGATCCAGATGGCAATGCGAGTCAACGAGAAACATAATAGTTTGTCCAATGAATGAGTAATTCTTCTAATAATAACTGTCGGTTTAAATTTTGCAAATTTAATATTTGTTTATATCGCTCTTGCGCCAATTCCACAAAATGTATTAAATTTTGTTGTGATAATCTCTGTATCAAACTTGAAAAAACAGCTCGATAATCATCATTAACAAGCACAGCTTGCTGATCAGTTAATTGCAATCGCAATAAATCTCGCGCCCAATACAACAACAAATTAAATACCATCACCACATCATGCTCTTGCCATTTTGCTGCCAATTGTAATGGATCTGCTTTACCATGACTTAAATCAGACAAACCAGAATAAATAGCCTGCCGCAAAGTCATCGTTCCTTTTTCTACTAACGCAAGCGCTTGCAATGGTGCACCTTCCGCCATGTTTAGCACTAAACCCCAATCAACATCACCGCTTACCGCTTGTGACTGCAACCAACTCAAAGCTATCTGCCGTTCTGGTTTTTGAAAAATAATCTTTTGGCAACGACTTTTAATAGTCAGCGGTAACCGCAAATTCTGTTCGCTGATTAAAATAAATAAGGTCTTTGGCGTGGCTTCTTCCAGCGTTTTTAATAATGCATTGGCGGCGTATTGATTCATGGCTTGCGCGGGATTAATAATAATTATTTTATATCCGCCTTGCATCGCTGTTTCATTTGAAGTGTTAACAACACCGCGAATTTGATCTATCTTAATCATTTGCCCTGCCTGCTCTGGCATTACACGAATTAAATCAGGATGGGATTTTGCACGCACTAATCCACACGTGTGGCATACGCCGCATGCCTTATTTTGCAACACCGATTGCTCACATAACACGGCCGCAGAAAATGCTTCAGCAAAATGCATTTTTCCAAGACCGACTGCACCTGCAAACAGCAACGCATGCGGCAATCGATTATTTTTTTTTGCATCCCAGAGCAAATTCCATTGTTTAGTTTGCCAAGGGAAAATATCGCGGTTATTCATTATAACAATTCCAAAATCTAGATTTTATCGTGCCCGTGCTGTGCCTCAATCTTCGTCATTGCGAGCGTGAGCGAAGCAAACTAGTCTTTCAACGCTGCTTTTTAGCCTCGATGGTACTAATCAGCTTTGAAAAGACTAGGTTGCTTCGCTCACGCTCGCAATGACAAAGATTGAGGCACGAGCACGATTAAAACAATACACTCTCAATTCCTACCAACCACTATTTCATCCAATATTTTTTTCAACTCTACCTGTACTTTCTCTAACGACCGAGTCGCATCAATCACCCGAAATCGGTTTTTATCCCGCTGCATCCGCTCCAAGTAACCCGCTCGCACTCGCTCAAAAAAGTCTATTTTTTCCTGCTCAATACGATCCTGCGCCCCTCGATGCTTAGCACGCTCCAAACCAATCTGAGCCGGTGCATCAAACAACAATGTTAAATCCGGTTTTAAATCAGGCAATAACCATTTTTCCAATAATTCAATCCGCGAAACATCAATCCCGCGCCCACCACCTTGATAAGCAAAACTCGCATCTATAAAACGATCACTCACCACCCATTTACCTGCAGCCAGTGCCGGCAAAATCACCTGCTGCACATGCTGCACTCTACAGGCAAACATCAATAACAATTCCGTTTCCGGTACCATCGTTTCTACTGAATTCGGTGTTAATAATACTTGACGAATTTGTTCAGCAATCCCTGTGCCACCAGGCTCACGCGTTACTATAAATTTTTTTCCAGCCTGAGTAAGATAATCCTGAATATATTTCAAAGCAGTCGATTTCCCAACACCTTCCGTGCCTTCAATCGTTAAAAAAAATCCTTTGTGGGTTTTCATAGAGATTTCCTGTTAGTACATCCCTTCCCCCTCCGGGGGAAGGAAAGGAAGGGGAGTATAATACGCTTATCGTGAACGTGCCCGTGCC
>DHJK01000004.1 GCA_002404295.1 Legionellales bacterium UBA4722 | reverse complement strand
GGGGGGGGGGTGGGGGGTGCTTTTAGCGGCGTAAACTAAAATCAAAAAGATGCTTTTTTAAGCGGCTTTTAAAATTAAAACGCAGCGGAGCTCAAAAGCACCCCTCACCCGTCGCTACGCGCCGACCTCTCCCGCAAGGGGAGAGGTGTGCTAAGCAGACGCGTTCAATTACTCATTCACCCCAAAAACGGCCTAATATTTTTCAACAACAATTTCAATATCTTCGGATTAGCCACCACCACATTCCCACTGTTGAGGTAATCTTCTCCACCGTCAGGATCACAAACTAACCCCCCCGCCTCTTTGATCAACAATGTTCCCGCTGCAATATCCCAGATTTTTAATCCTAATTCCCAAAATCCATCCAAGCGTCCACACGCAACATACGCTAAATCTAACGTAGCGGCGCCAGGGCGGCGGATATCGCCACACAAGGGAATCATCACTTCTAATGCGCGCAAGTGTTCAGCAAGCAGCTCCTTTGAGCCGCGTTGTGTAAAGCCGGTTGCGAGCAAGCAATCTTCAAGCTCAGTACGTTTGCTAACGCGTATACGTTTGTCGTTTAATCTTGCACCCTTGCCTCGGCTTGCTGTAAATAATTCCTGACGCACAGGATCATAAATAACTCCGTGTTCAATTTTGCCTTTGTAGCTGATACCAATAGAAACTGCAAATTGCGGATAGCCGTGAATAAAATTACGGGTACCATCAATGGGATCAATAATCCACACGTAGTCGTCATTTTTACCGAGAGTTTCGCCGCTTTCTTCCCCTAAAATGCCATGGGTAGGATGCGCTTTACGGATAATGTTGATGATCTCTTGTTCTGCTTTTGTATCAATGTCCGTGACATAATCGTTAGGCCGTTTTTGGGCGACGGTCACTGTGTCCAGGCGATCTGAGGCACGAATAATGATATTTCCCGCTGAGCGGGCTGCATTAATTGCTATATTAAGAATGGGGTCGCGCATAATTTCGTCAAATAACTCAATAAAGGGTACATAGAATAACAAATTTTCTGTAAGATGCCACGGGATAGTTTGTGTTTTAGTAACTATTCGGTGAGTTGTTGCTGTAATCGTGCCCGCATATGCTGAGGTATCGCTACAAACTGTGCTTGAAACAATATCGTCATTGCGAGCGAAGCGAAGCAATCCAGCTCGAAAGCAACGCTTTAGAAAGCTGATCTGAGGTACTAAGTTTTGCTTTCGAGCTGGATTGCTTCGCTTCGCTCGCAATGACGACATTGATTCAAGCTAAATTTTGAAGAAAAAGCTGTGCAGTTTGGTGAATAAGGATGTAATTTCGAGAACATATAAATGCTAAAAAATATACGTGTAGTACTGGTTAACACCTCGCATCCAGGCAATATTGGCTCGGCTGCGCGTGCGATGAAAACGATGGGCTTGGAAACGCTCTATCTAGTCTCACCTCAGCTTTTTCCGCACCCTAAAGCCATAGAAATGGCAACAGGCGCTGCTGATCTTTTAGAGAAAGCAATAATCGTGCCTGAGTTATCAGATGCCATTGCCGATTGCGGGCTAGTAGTCGGTACCAGCGCTCGCTCACGCACAATCCCTTGGCCTATGCTTTCTCCGCGACAGTTCGCTGAAAAAGCAATTTCTGAAGCTGCATCCAGTCAAGTAGCTATTGTTTTTGGTCGTGAACAGTCGGGACTCACGAATGAAGAGTTGCATCATTGTCATTTCCATCTGCAAATTCCTTGTAATCCAGATTATAGTTCTTTAAATATTGCGGCAGCAGTTCAAGTGATTACTTATGAGCTGCAGGTCGCGAGTTTAGATGAAAGCCCAAAAAAAGAATGGGATTATCCGTATGCGGATGCTTCAGCCATGCAGGGGTTCTATGAGCATCTAGAACGAGTGCTTGTTGAGGTGGATTTTCTAAACCCTGAAGTGCCTCGCCAATTAATGACCCGTTTACAGCGGCTATTTAATCGTGCAAGGCCAGATGTGATGGAAATCAATATTTTACGGGGTATTTTAGGAGCGATAGATAAAAAACGATGATCTATAGGTGTCTGTTAATAGAAGATTTCTATCTAACTCAGTTTGTAAATATCAAATTTATACATAGAAGGATTCTCAACGGTTTTCCAGTAATGATACTTTTTCCAGACATCTTTAAAGTCAGGATATCGTGAAAGTATTTGTATATAGTCTAGTTTTATCAATTTTCCCTGGTACTTCAGCAACTGAAGTTGATCGACATAAATCAAGACGGGTTTATTTTTTTTGATATCATCAACGAGCATCGTTACAAAAAAATGTTCCTCATTTTGTCGCTGAGTAGAGATGGTAGTTTGTGGGGGGAGGGTGGGGCTATTATGATGCATCCAAGCTAAAAATTGCAGGCGTGAGGCATGTAGAACATCGGCATGTTCGAAAACTGAAACCATATAGGCTGCATCGTTTGAGAAGAAAAAAACAGGCTGTTTTTTGTCTTTTTCTCGTAATTCTTTGATTAATGGTTGTGTTTCCTGTTTCATCATGACATTTTTTGCATAATATTTTTTAATAAAGTTAATAGGATAAGAGAAAGCAAGTAGGCCTATCAGTAAGGCAAATAAAAACTCTGACTTATTGAATCGATATTGTCTCAAGAATAAACCGAATAATAGTACGTACACTATAATAGCCATGCTAAATGCCGGCAACGCATGGTAGTACCATGGGAGTTGCTGAATAAGATAAGCCCCTAAAAAACCTATTAATGCCATCAGCAGCACAATGCATAATTGTTTATATAGCCCATTGTTAGAAAGAGCTAAATAAAATAGAGGGGCTAACGAAATATAAATAACGATAGGGTTAAAGAAGACATCAGCAAAAGGAAGAGCAAAAGATTGATAATAAAAATGCGCAGCTAACGGCACGACGATATTAATATAATTTGGGTGGATGACACATATAAAAATGAGATAAAAAATGAATACCAGAAAAATACAGAGAGTTTCCGGGCGCATCCAGCCTAGTAAACATTTCCTCCATGTGGTTTGTTTTGATGCAAAATAGATTTCAACTAAGCAAAACGAAAAAATAAAAAAAGGCTTAATAGCGAAACCTAAACCCGCTAAAATTCCAATACTCACTGCAGAAAATTGATTTATCTTAATAGAGTTAAGACGTATGCTAACTAGTAAAAAATAAGGTATAGTTAAGTAAAGTAATAGACACTCTCGCTGTCCAAATTCTCCTAATGGTAAAATTAAATAAACAAAACATAATGTAACTATAAATAATAAACGAATATTTTTATCTTTGCTTGGAGAGATTTTTTTAAATAAAGCGTGGCACAAGATGAGAGAAAGGGTCGCCAAAATAAATATATAAATTCTTAATGCCACGATGGCAGAAATGGGGAAAATTTGTTGCAAGAGTACTGCTGGCATATAAAGATAAATAGAAAGCGGTGGGTTTATTTCAAAAAAATCATTAACATAGTTGCCACCAGAAAGTACCAGTCTAGCTAAATGCATTTGCCAGCTTACATCTCCTTTCAGAAGAAATTGATCTTGGAGACACCAAGCGCAAACATAGAGTAGTATAAAAAATAAGAGTATTAAAAAATGTTGTATTTTGGCTTTATTCACAGGGTGCCGCTCATCACATATTGACCCCCTAGAGGAATAAAATATAAATATTTTTCTAAAAATCGCAGGCGCTTAAGAAAGGATGGGAAAAATAAAGTATATTCTAACTGGATGTTTTGGATGCCCGCCTGTTTAAATAATAATTTTAATTCTTTTGGCTTTAACAAAACAGCATCATGATCAAAAGGACATATTTTGACCAGGTGTCGTGTTACGGGATTATAGGGATTATGCTCGAAAATCACTATTGACCCACCTGCGGTTCCAGACTTTGTAAGCAAATCTAGTGTGTTTAAACGCGCGTTTGGACTAATGTGATGAAAAACATTGGATACGAAAATGAGATCAAACTTATTTTGTTTAGTGAGCAAATCAGCTGTTAAAAAAAAATCAGCAGAATGAAGCGATTTTTTTGCTTCTATTAGGCTTTGTTCTGAAACGTCGCACCCATGAATGTGAGCGTTTGGAAAATGATGAGTTAGGAATGAAGTAGACCTGCCAATTCCACAGCCGAAATCTAAAATATTATTGGGGCTGAATTGAATTAAATTTTTCAATTTAGCTATTTTGTATTCTGCAAAATATAAATTATCGTCTTCAAAAAAACCCAATTGTTTACTTAAAATATCATTATAGTTTTTTGCAAACATATCAAAACTATTCTTGTCATCCATTAATGTAACTCCGTATCTTTTATATAACGAGGCCGCCCTTTGACTTCCAGGTAAATTTTTGCCAGGTACTCGCCAATGATGCCTATTGATAAAAGTTGAACGCCGCCTATAAAGCATAACGGGATCATAATAGATGCCCAGCCTGGGGTAGTGTATGCGAACATTTTTGCACACAGAACCCATCCGGCTATGCCTATAGAGGTGAGAAACGAAATAACACCGCTTATTAAAATAAATTCAAGTGGCGCTTGGCTGAAAGAGATCAGCCCTTCCCATGCGAGTGCAATCATTTTTCTGAGCGTATATTTTGTTTCGCCTAGTGCGCGGCTATTTCTATCGTAATGCACTTGGCTTGTTTTAAATCCAATTAATGAAAAAATACCGCGTAAAAATATATTGCTTTCTTTAAAGTGATTCAGTTGCTCTATAATTTTTCGGCTTAATAAACGAAAATCGGCGTGATTGAATACAATTTCAGAGCCAGAATGTTTCATTAATTTATAAAATGTGAGTGCGGTGAGGCGTTTAAAAAAGCCATCTGATTTTCGTGATCGTCTGACGCCATACACAATATCGCTGCCTTCTCGAAAATGATCAAGCATGGTTGGAATGACATTGATATCATCTTGTAAATCAGCATCAATAGTGATTGCGCAATCTACTTGATCTTGAATATTTAATAATCCTGCTAGTAAAGCATTTTGGTGACCCGTGTTTCGACTTAGAAGTAATCCTTTTACTTTAGCATCAGCTCTGTGTTTATTAGATATAATTTGCCATGTTTGATCTTGGCTGCCATCGTCTACGCAATATAAAAAACTCTGTTCATTAATTTGTTTTTTTGATATTAGTTCATGCAAAAGTGTAAGTAATTGATTTAATGAGTCTGGTAAGATGAGTTGCTCATTATAGCAAGGGATAATAATAGCAAGACGAGGGGGTGTTAAATTACCAGCAATCATTCATCTATCCTCAAAGCATTCTTCCTGAAAACCAGAAAAAAATAGTAACAAAATATATCTGTTTACTCAAGGATTAGTCTCTATTACACAAAAAACCAAAATATGCTAAACTCCTCCCCCATGAAACTACCCATATACCTAGACTACGCCGCCACAACCCCCGTAGACCCTCGTGTAGTCACAAAAATGCTACACTATCTCTCTACAGATGGCCATTACGGCAACCCCGCCTCAGCTCACGTTTATGGCGAAGCTGCTAAACAGGCCGTGGATGTCGCCCGCGCGCAAGTCGCTGAATTAATTCACGCTGAGCCCAGCGAAATCATTTGGACATCGGGTGCCACTGAAGCAAATAACTTAGCACTTAAAGGCGTAGCTGCGCTTTATCAACGAAAAGGCAAGCACATAGTCACCTTAAAAACAGAACATCCCTCCGTGCTGGATTGCTGCCAACAATTAGAAAAACAAGGCTTCTCTGTAACCTATCTCACTCCAAAACCCAATGGTCTGCTAGATTTGGTTGAATTTTCTGAAAGCTTACGTGATGACACCATCCTGGTTTCCATCATGCACATCAATAACGAAATAGGCGTTATACAAGATATCAATGCTATAGCTCAAATCACTGCTAAAAGAGGGATTCTGTTTCACGTTGATGCAGCACAAAGCGCAGGTAAAATTTCGTTAGATATGACAAACACACCTATCGATCTTTTATCCATGTGTGCGCATAAGATTTATGGCCCAAAAGGAATCGGCGCACTCTATTTGCGTCGCAAACCTCGCGTACGTGTTGCACCTCTTATTCATGGCGGCGGACAAGAACAAGGTATGCGCTCAGGTACATTGCCTCCACACCAAATCGTCGCAATGGGTGAAGCTTTTTCGCTGGCACAACAATCCATGTCAGCCGAGCAGCAAACACTACATCAATTGCGTGATCGGTTTTTACAAGGAATCAGTCAATCAAAAAATGTCCTGATCAATGGTGATTTAAACCAGTCTTATCCCGGAATAGTCAATTTCTGTTTTCCTGGTACACCTGCAAAGACGCTCGTTAATCAATTTCCAGAAATCGCTTTTTCTGTGGGTTCGGCTTGTCATGCAAAAGGAGTTGAACCTTCTTATGTGCTTCGTGCATTAGGATTAACGGATGAACTTGCTCAATGCGCCGTACGATTTTCATTTGGGCGGTTTACGACGATTGAAGAAATTGATTTTGTTGTGGAGCGACTTAAGCAACTGTAGTTGTCATCGCCATTTTATTGAGTTCTTAAATGGTTTTGCGCCTCCCCCTCACTCTCCACGCGTGAGCGTGGAGGGTGAGGGAAAATCACTTATCTATTTAGTACATCCATCTCGAATTTTTTTTAATCGCCTATTATGAACATTTACAACATATTGAAATACCAATAACGTATGCCATTTTATTTTGTAGGGGTAATCATTCTTATAATCCTTTGGAATATCCCTGGTTTTGGATTTAAGTCGTTTATGATCTTATCAATATGGGTTGCACTTGTTACAGAAAAAAATCCATGACGAGCAAAGAATCCCTCACGAATTGAGCCTGCATGGAAGTAGCCTGTAGATATCATTTTTGATTTTAACGCATTTAATTTATTTATTAACTGCTCCTCAGTGATTTTGTCAGGTTGAGCTGTGCCTTTATATACACGATCAGGATCATAACTGCCTTGAAGCTCCTCAGTTAATTTATTGATTTCAGTAATTCGGTTTTTCGCAATGGTAATAATATCCTCACCATACTTCATCGTTTCTTTATTTTGAGTATCTCGGCTACCATCTAACTCCAACCCATATTTACAATGAAGTCTTACTGCTTCGTTGTTCAAGGATTTAATAACCATATGTCTTCTGTTATCAGATATATTATCGAGTGCCTCTTCTCTCTTAGAATCTACTAAATGTGTTCTTACTAGACCATCAAAACTACTCATGGACTTTCTGATCTGGTCTTCATCAGCGGGTGTAAATTCTTTTTTTTCTAGATAGTTACTGAATTCTTTTTTACGTGGGGCTAATTCTTGAGATGGAGTTAGCTGACCATATTCTTCCCAATTCCATCGGCTTGTATCATTTTTCATTTCTGAGTTGTCTGAAGTCTTAAGATCTTCTAATTCATTTATAAATGATAAACGCGCAGAAAGCTGTTGTTTTAATAACGCACTACCTTTCATAGTGCTATTAATTGGGACCATGGTACGATAAATTTGGTTGTATTGAGTTTCTGTAATTATTGAACCACTCAACTTATCGTCTAATGGAAAATCCTCATTAGAACTTTTTGGTTTCGACTTCCATTCAATATACCAACCACCTTCAGGATATTTTTCTGAAATTGGATTTGGTGTAATCAAAGAAACTGCATCTTTTGAAGAGTTTGAATAAACAGCATTAATGATCTTTGCCATGTCATCAACCTGACGTTTTTTTTGTTGATTTATTGCCCGTTCTTGTTTTATTGTTTCTGTTTTTTTCTTTTCTTTGTTCTTTTCTTCTAGTAGAGCTGCGCGTTTCTTTCTAAGTAATTCCAAGTCTGTAACAGTGAAGCTATAAGTTTCGTTCTTGGTGACAGGCAAGGCTGATGAATGGAGGTGCGCATATTGATTTATGCCACCTAAATTTAAGCCTATCTCAACTATTAAGTTATTAAATCTGAGTATCATATGATGATAAACCATCGGATTTTTCGCGGAATCATTAAGATTTATCGATACTGTAAGAATGTCTTTTGAGTATTTATACTTTATTGTAAAGGTATCACCACTCCCCTTCAAGCCTAAGTCTTGAAATAAGGCTTTAAATTCTGCAAGATTTGAATGATTCGGCAGCATATAGTTTCCTCAGCTAAAATAAATGTTCTATGTGAAATTATAGCACAATTTTAACATTTAAGAGTATTGAGCAAAAATGTAAAAAAACAAATATATATAATGGGTTGGGAATAGTTGATTTGTAATTAGTCGCTGGCGCTAAATACTCATGCAGCT
>DHJK01000005.1:7628-32401 GCA_002404295.1 Legionellales bacterium UBA4722 | reverse complement strand
ACTAATTCATCATTTACAAAAGGAAATTAAAACGAGTCAACCTGCCGTTTCAGAAGAAGTTAAAATAAAACATAAAAAATAAAATTGAAAATGATTAATATTAGATTATCAGCTATTTTTTAAATGCTTCAGTAGACTCATATACGTAATATTGATTTCGACCAATCTGTTTTGCATTATACATTGCAGCATCAGCATTTTTCATAATCGTAATTGAATCATCCCCGTCACGAGGATAACAGGAGATACCGATGCTGCACTTAATATTAAGGGTGTAATGTTCAATTGAAAAAGGAGGAATAAAAACGCTTATGATTTTTTTTGCTACATCTACTGCAGTTTGAATGCTTTCTATTTCTCGCAGTATAATAGCAAATTCATCTCCTCCAATCCGAGCTATAAAATCGTTTTCACGAAGACAGGACGTTAAGCGGTTGCTAATATGTTTTAATAATAGATCACCTGTTTGGTGACCTAATGTATCATTAACATCTTTAAAGTGATCTATATCAATAAATAAAAGTGCGATAGAATGGTGATGACGTTCAGCCTGCGCTATAACATTTTTGAGTGCTTTATCAAATTGCATTCGGTTATATAAGCCAGTCAAAGAGTCAGTGACTGATAGTGTCTCAAGTTTTTCAGTAATTTTTATTAACTGATGACGCATCTCAGCAATACGTTCCATTGATTTTATTTTTGCAGATAGAGTGATTTTACTAAATGGTTTGCTTAGATAGTCGTCACCGCCTGCATCAATACCTTTTGCGATACTTTCATCATCGATAGCACTGCTAAGAAAAATAATAGGGATCCATCCTTTTTCTTTAATAGAACGTAGTTCAGTGGCGCATTGAAAACCACTCATGCCTGCCATGATCACATCCAACAGGATTAAATCTATGTTTTCTTGTTTAAAAATATTAATGGCTTCTTCTCCGCTAGATGCGGATATGACTTGATGTCCTAAATTGACAAGAGCATTCATAGTAATAGTGCGCGAGAGCTTTGAGTCATCTACTACAAGTATTTTCATATTGATCCATTTAATTGATATACTTACTGATTAGTATATCAGATTTTAATTGCTAATTGGTTAATGAGCCTCTTTAAGATAGACTGGTAGATCATAGATGAGAATATATGGATAAAAAAATGAAGGAATTAAATGCCGGAGAGGAATTAGCATTTCAATGTATTCTTCGAAAAATTAAGTCTGTGAAAGGACTCGATTTTTCTCAATATCGTCCTGCATGCCTTAAGCGTCGTGTTGATACTCGGTTACGTGTACACCATCTAGAAAATTACAATGAATATATACAATTCTTAAGCAAAAATCCAGCTGAATATGATGAATTATTGAATGTAGCTACCATTAATGTGTCAGAGTTTTTTCGAGATACAGAAGCGTGGGAATTTGTTGAAAAAAAAATAATACCTACGATTATTCAGCTAAAAGAAGCTAAAAACAAGCGTATTATTCGATTGTGGAGTGCGGGTAGTAGTAAAGGCGAAGAAGCCTATACACTTGCAATTCTTTTTTCTGAAGTCCTAAAAACAAAAATAAATGAATTCAACATTAAAATATACGGTACTGATATTGATAAAGCATCTTTAAAAGATGCACAGCATGGGTTATATAATCCTGCTAGTGTGAAAAATATATCAACTGACAGGTTAAACCGTTACTTTAATTTTGATGGCAAACAATATAAGATAAAAGAAGAAATTCAAGCGCTTACTCATTTTCAAAACAAAGATTTGATATTAGGAGAGCCTTTAGAACTCATTGATTTTATTATCTGTCGTAATGTATTGATTTATTTTACTAAAGAATTGCAAACAAAAGTTATGGCAAAATTCAGTTCTGCTCTACAGCCACAGGGTTTTCTGATGCTAGGAAAAACAGAATCTTTTGGCCCGTTTATGGAAGAGCACTTTAAGTCATTTAATTCTGCAGAAAGGATTTACCAAAAACGCTAACTTGCTTTTTTCCATCAATTATATTCTTAAAGTGTCATATAAAATTATAACAATCGCACAACAGCTTATATTTTAATCATTTATGCCCGACGCTCTTTTTCTTAACTTTAAGAATCTATGATAAAATTGCAGTATCGATTTGAAAATTTAATGATTAGTGTCACGTGTATAAGAAATAAGCAATTGATACACAAAGGAGACCGTCATGAAGTGGACAATTGGTCGTAAATTGAATGGCAGTTTTATCGTGGTGATGCTGCTTGCAATGGGTGGTATTACTTATGTTGCTAACGGTGGTTTGCATGCTGTTTCACAAAGAATTGTTCAAACATATAATAATGATACGCTTCCATTAGTCACACTTAAAGATGCTTCTAGTGCACTTAATCTGACGGAGTTGGAAGTGAGTAATATGTATTTAAGAAGCTCTTCCAACATTGATTTTGATATAGACTCTTATAAATCCTATTTATCTAAGGTCTATGACAAATTAAGTAAATACGAAGCTACTGAAAGTATTCAATCAGACATCAGTACTCAAGAAATGCTAAAACGTGCAGATGTTAATACCTATGCTGATCAGATAAAAAGAGAATCTGAAGCACTCGAGACTATCAGTAAATCTAAGCAAAAAATTGAGTCTGCTGTTACTGCTTATGTTTCATTATTAAAAAATAAGCAGTACGCTGTGGCACAGGAAAATTATTTCAACAATATAAAACCGCTCATTGTCCAGGTTAAAGATAGTTTTAGTGTGCTATCTGACTTGCAATTAGAACAAATAAAAATTTCATTCGATGAAGATGTCCTAATGATATCAAGTGTTTTTAAACAACTAGGCATTATTATCATCCTTAGCTTACTGCTGGGTAGTCTGATATTTTATATTCTTATTAAAGGCATTGTTGTTCCTTTGAGAAATTTATTATATGCAGCTAATGCGATTAGTCACCGAGGTGATTTAAATCAATCTATCAAAGTTATACATAATGATGAAATTGGAGAGTTATCTCAAGCATTTCAAGGAATGACAGAATATTTACAAGAAATGGCGCGAGTTTCTACTAAGATTGCTGAAGGTGACTTAACTCAGAAGATTGAGCTTCGCTCTGATAAAGATGCATTTGGCTACTCCTTTAAAAATATGTTGTTGGGATTGCGAACATCGGTTGCTAAGATACTCCATATTTCTGAAAATGTTTCGTCATCTAGCCAGCAGTTATCAAGCTCAGCTCAGCAAATCAATTCAACTACTCAGGAAATTGCAGCAACAGTGCAGCAAATTGCGAAGGGGAGTCAAGCCCAAGCACAACAAGTAGAAGAGGCATCCAAAATATTAGAACAGATGAATGTAAATGTAGATCAAGTGGCTAACAGCTCACAATCATCAGCTGCTACCTCTGTGCAAGCTGCTAATGACGCGGAAAAGGGCAATCAAGCTGTCAAAGCCGCTATGGTAAAAATGAATAAAATCTATGAAACAGTGACGGATTCAGCAAGAATTGTAAAAACACTAGGGGCGCGATCTGAGCAAATTGGCCAAATTGTGAGTGTGATTACTAATATTGCGGATCAAACTAATTTATTAGCACTTAATGCTGCCATTGAAGCTGCAAGAGCAGGTGAAGCAGGTCGTGGGTTTGCTGTGGTTGCCGAAGAAGTCCGTAAGCTTGCTGAGGGCTCAGCAAAAGCCGCCGAAGAAATTACGATACTGATAAAAAGCACACAAAAAGAAGCAGAAGAAGCTGTAAAATCGATGGAATTTGGCAGTCATGAGGTACAAGAAGGACGAGATATTGCAGTCAATGCAGGTACAGCGTTACAAGAAATTATCATAACAGTTCAAAAAACCTCGAGCTCTATCCAATTAATTGCAGAATCAGCACAACAAATGGCAGTGAATACTAAAGAAGTTGTTAAGAGTATTGATGATGTGGCAGCAACGGCTGAGCAAGCAGCATCTGGCGCTGAGCAAACTGGCGCATCGACTGAGCAGATGTCAGCTTCTATGGAGCAAATAGCGGCTTCATCGCAGGAATTATCTGAAATGGCGATGACATTACAAGATGCGGTCGCTCAATTCAAATTAGGTGATGATCTAGATAATAAAGTTTTTTCAAAAAAGCGTAATGATGAAGAGCGATTATTGAAAAATAAATCTGTGATTAAAAACAAATATTTTAAAAAAAACAGTTACACAAATTTAAACCCGTAATAGGATAGTAAAAGGAGAAGAGTATGAAAGATAAAGAAGAAGCTCTTCGAAAGACGATTCAAATTGTTATTTTTCGTCTACAAACAGAAGAGTTTGGGGTTAATATTAACTGTGTAAGAGAAATTGTACGCTTAGTCGAAATCACTCATTTACCCGAAGCGCCTGGTTTTTTAGAAGGTGTTATTAATATTCGTGGTCAAGTTATTGCTGTAATCAATTTAGCAAAACAATTTGGGTTCCCCCCGCAAGCAGAATACCCGAAAACTGCGAGAATTATTGTGACTGAAGTCGGTGAAAAATTAATTGGTATGATTGTAGACGAAGTTCCGCAAGTATTAAATATAGCGGAAGATGATATTCAGGAATCGCCTGAATTATTTAAAACTACGATTAAAAAAGATTATATATCAGGTATAGGTAAACTAAATGAACGATTAATTGTCATGCTTGATTTGACAAAGGTATTAGAACCGCATGAATTATCTAAAATTGATGAAGTTGCAGAAGGAGAAAACAGTGGCTAAAATACTGATTGTCGATGATGCGATATTCATGCGAAAAATGCTTGCTGATATTTTGGTGGGTGCGGGTCATGAAATCGTAGGGCAAGCTGAAAATGCAAAAGAAGCGGTCGCTTTATATCAAGAATTAAATCCAGATTTAGTAACAATGGATATTATCATGCCCGAAATTGATGAGATTACTGCTTTGAAAGCAGTAAAAGCTATAATTAAACTTGATATGAAAGCCAAAATCATTATGGTTAGTGCCATGGGTCAACAGGAAATTGTTGTTGAACTTATTCAGGCTGGTGCTAAAGATTTTATCGTTAAGCCATTTCACGCAGAGCATGTAGTTAAAGCGGTGGAAAGTGCGTTGGGGAAATAAATGAATACGCCTTTCAATGTCAATATAGCAGAGATGAAGGTTATGCAATCTCCTGCCATTTTAACTTGTTTAGGTCTTGGTTCGTGTGTGGGGGTTGCTCTTTATGACCCTAAAAAGAAGGTGGGGGGATTGGCTCATATTATGTTACCTGATAGCCATGCAGTTAAAGCGAATACGAATTTAGCTAAATTTGCAGATACTGCTATTGATTGGATGATAAAAGAAATGATATTACAAGGTGCTGACAGTAAAAAAATTCAGGCAAAAATTTTTGGTGGTGCTAACATGTTTCCAGAATTAACATCACAGCCTCAGATTATGATTGGTGAAAGAAACATTAAAGCTGTGCGTGAGCAACTTAGATATTATTCAATACCTTTGCTGGCTAAAGATATTGGCGGCAACGATGGGCGAACAATATTTTTTGAGATAGAGACAGGGTTAGTGATTGTTCGCGTATTGAAAGGGAAGGGAGAAAGAAGATATTAAAGAGGGCGCATGAAGATGAATAAAACTAAAATTAGGGTGCTGATAGTAGATGGTTCGGCTCTAATGCGTAGAAAAATTTTAGAAATGATTCATCATTCGTCAGATTGTGAAGTCATAGCAGCGGCTCGTGATGGTTATGAAGCACTTCATATCGCTCAAGTTTTAAAACCAGATGTCATATTGCTAGAGCTACAATTACCGAAGATGGATGGTCTAACGTGTCTTGGCTATATTATGAGTGAATGGCCCACACCCGTTATTGTTTTTTCAGCAGTTACTGCTCAAGAAAGTAGAGAAGCTATAAAAGCTTTAGAATATGGTGCAGTTGAAGTCATTGTTAAGCCCTCTAATATCATGAGTGATGAAATGGGTCAACTGCAAGAGGAGCTGTTAAGAAAAATTCGTTTAGCAGCTAGTGTGTCAAGTGCTCACTTAACTCTTTTATCTCTGAAAAGTGCAAATAAAATCAATAGATTACCTTCCTCATCAACAAATAAAATCATTGCTATCGGTGCCTCCACAGGCGGTCCTATAGCATTAAGTAGAATTTTAGCTGATTTACCAGTGGGGCTAGATGCAGGTATTTTAGTAATACAGCATATGCCGAAATTTTTTATTAAAGCATTTGCGGAACGTTTAAATCAACATAGTCATTTGTATGTAAAAGAAGCTGAAGATGGCGAGGAAATTTTGGCAGATAAAGTGCTGGTTGCGCCAGCTGGTTTTGAAATGAGGGCCGTTAGAAAAAATAAAAAAAATAATGAATATGTTGAACTTGTGAAAGAACAAGTGAGATTACATCATCTTTCTCCTTCTATTGATAAAACGTTTGAATCAGTTGCAACTGTATTTGGTTCTAGTGCAATAGGGTTGATTCTTACGGGTATGGGTAAGGATGGAACAGAAGGCTGCCGGAAAATAAAAGAACATGGTGGTACAACCCTTGCAGAACACGAATCTACCTGCGTAGTCTATGGCATGCCTGCTGCGGCTATTGCAGCTGGCGTTATTGATCAGGTTGTTACACTAGATAAAATCCCGCATGCACTGCTTTCTACACTTAGGAGGATTCATGGAAAATAGTCAATACAAAGAACTTTTCTTAAGTGAATCACAAGAAATTTTAAGTGCATTAAATGTGTCGTTAGTTCATTTAGAAAAATCTCCTACAGACCAAAAATGTCTGGAAGATATTTTTAGGCACTGTCATACGCTGAAAGGTATGGCTGCTACGATGGGATATGAGAAGATAGTGCAGTTAGCTCATGCGATGGAAACAATGCTATCAAGCATACGTAAAGGAGAAGGTGAAATATGTAATAATATTATTACTACGCTTTTTTCAGGACTCGATTACTTGGAAAAATTACTCGATGAAATAAAGTCTGGGAAAAATGCAACTGTAAATGTGGAATTATTAGTTAAAAAAATAAAAAATGTATTGAATGAAAATAACTTTGAGCCATCTCATGAAGCCGTATCAGCAAGAATTTTACAGAAATCTCCTGTGAAAGATGTTTTAGTGGGTGATACTGTACCAGATTCACATGCAGTTACATCAATAAGGGTTAATCTTGATCGCTTGGAATCGTTAATGAATGGGATTGGAGAGCTTGTAACCAGTAAAATTCGCCTTATTGAGTTAGCGCATGCGATAGAAGATAAAAATCTGTCTGAGGCTGTTGCTCATATGGAGCGTATTGTTAATCGTTTGCAAGATGAAACGATGCAAATTCGACTGATCCCTTTGGAATATCTGATGAATTTTTTCCCGCGTATGGTGCGAGATACAGCACATATAGAAGGAAAAAAAGTTAATTTTAGTATGGTTGGCTCAGATATAGGAATTGATCGTACAGTATTGGATGAAATTAATGATCCATTGATTCATATTCTGCGTAATGCGGTTAGTCATGGTATAGAAACTCCCGCTGAACGTAAATCGCAAGGCAAGCCTGCTGAAGGGGAAATAAAAATTACAGCGCATCGGGAAAGGAATTTTGTCGTTCTTTCTATTGCTGATGATGGATGTGGATTAGATAAAGAAAAAATTAAGGCAGCTATATTGAAAGAAGGCCGTCTTTCAGCTGATGAATTGCAAAAGTTGGATGAAGAAGAAATATTAATGCTAGTCACTCTTCCTGGATTTTCACTTAGTAAAAATATTTCAGAAACATCAGGCAGGGGGGTAGGGATGAACGTGGTGCGACACAAAGTTGAAGCGATCGGTGGATCTATCTCTATTAAAAGTGAAGTAGGGAAGGGTTGCACTATTAGCCTACGTCTACCGCTTTCAATGGCGATCATTCATGTGTTACTCGTTAAAATAGCCAATGAAACATGTGCGCTACCACTTGTAAATGTGGCGGAGACTATTAAAATTAATCGTGTACACATTCGAAAGGTAGAACATCAAGAAATGATACCCTACCGAGAGACAGTTTTACCTTTGATTTATTTACATAAAAAATTAGGCTTTGATAAAATGAGTCCGATGATTGTTAATGATGAATTATCAATTGTGGTCTGTGATCTTTTTAATAAAAAAATTGGCGTCGTTGTTGATCAGTTTATTAGAGAAGAAGAAGTAGTTGTTAAAAATTTATCAGGTTCATTGCATGGTATTAATGGTTATACAGGTGCAACTATATTAAGTTCAGGACGTGTCGCGATGATTTTAGACACCGCCTCGTTTATTCAATAAAGGAATATGACATGCTTATACTTTCTTCATTGCAGCTTGATACACTAAAAGAAATTGGCACCATTGGTGCGGGCAACGCTGCTTCTGGTCTGTCTATTTTAGTTAATAATAGAGTCGAAATTTCCATTCCTAAAGTTCAATTTTTGGCGTTACAAGAAGTTGCAAATTCATTAGGATATGCTGAGCAACCTGTGTGCGCAATTTATTTGGAGCTTAAGGGTGAGATAAACGGTTTTGCTATGCTTATTTTCTCACAGGGAAACGCTGCGAATTTGGTTAATTTGATGTTAAATCAAGAAAAAATTTCAGG
Organism: Legionellales bacterium UBA4722; assembly: GCA_002404295.1. Lineage (GTDB taxonomy): Bacteria > Pseudomonadota > Gammaproteobacteria > DSM-16500 > DSM-16500 > UBA4722. The sequence goes on along the minus strand of DHJK01000005.1, from coordinate 23,812 downwards.
AGATATTTTTAATGAATATGAGAAATCTGCACTAAAGGAACTTGGAAATATTTCAGCAGCTGCATACTTGAATGCACTTGCAGGTTTGACAGGATTCAAAATAACGTGTTCTATACCCTATTTTGCGATGGACATGCTTGGAGCTGTGCTTGATCAAGTTCTTGCTGCTATCGCTACAGAAGTAGACTATGCAGTATTAATTGAGACAGCTTTTTCTATTGGACAAAGCAATGTAAATGGATATTTTCTTCTTTTGCCTAATATAGAAGGTTTAAAAATGATTCTGAAGAAACTACATGTATGACTGTCATAAGGAGACGAATATGAAATGGACAATCGGACGTAAATTAAATGGCAGTTTTATCTTAATTATGCTGCTTGCCATGGGCGCTATCACTTATATTGCTAATAGTGGGTTAACTACTATTTCAAATAAAGCTGTTGAAGCATATCACGATGATACGCTGCCATTAGTGATGCTCCAAGATGCTTCTGATGAGCTGACATCGATGGAAATGTTTATTAGCCGTATGTTATTAGGTAACGCTGACAAAATTGATGAAAATATAGGTAGTTATAAATCTTCTCTCGCTAGTTTATTTGAAAAAGTGACTGCATATGAAAAAGATGGAAGTATTCCTTCTCAACCACAAACGCAGGAAATATTAAAACGGGCAGGTGGTAATATCTATGCTGATGAGCTAAAATCAGAATCTGATGCGTTAAGCTTTCTCAATAAAAGTAAAGATAAATTAGAGTCTTCTGTCAATGTTTTTGTTTCAATGGTAAAAACCAATCAATCTGCAGCTGCGCAAGTACGATATCTTAACGACATAAATCCTCAAATTACGCAAATGAAAGAAAGTTTAAGTACATTATCTGATTTACAATTAGCGCAAATAAAAATTTCATCAGAGGCAGGCATCCAGATGGCGCGGAGTGTCTTTAAGCAAATAGCATCTATCATTGTTATTAGTTTATTATTGGGTGGCTTATTATTTTTTATACTTATTAAAGGCATTGTTGTACCTCTACAAAATTTGCTTAAAGCAGCAAATGCTATTAGTCAAACCGGTGATTTAAATCAATCAATAAAAGTAATACATAATGATGAAGCTGGAGAACTTGCTAAAGCATTTAAAGGTATGACAGATTATTTGAATGAAATGGATAAAATTTCAGCGCAAATTGCCGAAGGTAATTTAACAATGGAAGTGAAGCTGCGTTCTGATAAAGACACGCTGGGTCTTTCCTTTCAGCAAATGACAGAGTATTTAAGAGAAATGGCACGCGTTTCTACTAAAATTGCAGAAGGGGATTTAACTCAACAAATTGAGCCACGCTCTCAAAATGATGTATTTGGTTATTCCTTCAAAAATATGTTGTTAGGTTTGCGAAAATCAGTCGCTAAAACTTTACGTATTGCAGAAAATGTCTCTTCATCCAGTCAGCAATTATCAAGTTCAGCGCAACAAATTAATTCAACGACTCAAGAAATTGCAGCTACTGTGCAACAAATTGCAAAAGGAAGCCAAGCACAAGCGCAACGAGTAGAAGAAGCATCTAAAATAATTGAGCGAATGAATATGAATGTGGATCAAGTGGCAAGTGGCTCTGCAGCATCTGCTTTGACCTCTGTGCAGGCATCTGATGATGCAAAAATAGGTAATCAAGCAGTGCAAGCTGCTATGTTAAAAATGAATAAAATATATGAAACAGTTATTAATTCGGCAAAGATTGTAAAAACATTAGGTGAACGATCAGAACAAATTGGTGAGATAGTGAGTGTGATTACTAACATTGCGGATCAAACTAATTTGTTAGCACTGAATGCTGCAATCGAAGCTGCGAGAGCGGGTGAGGCGGGTCGTGGGTTTGCTGTCGTGGCTGAGGAAGTACGTAAGTTAGCTGAAAGTTCAGCGAAGGCTGCTGAAGAAATTACGGTGCTTATTAAAGGCACTCAAAAAGAAGCAGAAGAAGCGGTTAAATCAATGGAATTTGGCAGTCATGAAGTACAAGAAGGGCGAGAGATTGCAGTTAATGCAGGAAATACATTACAGGAAATCATCCAAACAGTTCAGAAAACATCGAGCTCAATACAATTGATTGCTGAGTCAGCTCAACAAATGGCAATGAGTACTAAAGAGGTTGTAAAAAGTATTGATGATGTGGCTGCGACCGCAGAGCAAGCTGCATCTGGGGCGGAGCAAGCCGGTGCTTCTACTGAGCAGATGTCGGCTTCTATGCAGGAAATTGCGGCTTCATCGCAAGAATTGTCTGAAATGGCATTGACTTTGCAGGAGTCGGTGGCGCAATTTAAATTAGGTGATGAAGCTAAAGTTGAATCCCATAAATTTATTAAGAATAAATTTTTGCCGGATTTGCGGTCTTGATAACCTCTTAATTGCTTAGAACACCTCTCCCCTTGTGGGCTGAGGGATCGACACATTTTTTGACTGCAAAGCTGCCCCAATACTGTCACCCCGCAAAATTTTCGTCAACAGCATTAGAGAGAAAAACTGCTCTACCACGAAAATTTGTGCGGGGTCCGGTTGCAACCTCTTTTAGAGCACTATAGAGGCCGTAACCAGACCCCGCACAAATTTTCGTGCGAGGTTTGTGTTTTTATTAAGTTTAGTTGACGAAAATTTTGCGGGGTGACAGTATTGGGGCAGCTTTGCAGCTATAAAATGTGTCGATTCCCCAGCCACAAGGGGAGAGGTGTCCTAAGCAGTGTTGCTAATCTTTAAAACCAGAAGTAACAGGATACCGTCTATCTTTGCCAAACGCTTTATGGTTAATCCGTGTCCCAAGCGATGCTTGTTGTCTTTTGTACTCGCTTTTATGAATAAGTGAAATAATTTTCTCAACGATTTCTTTTTCAAATCCTTGAGCGATGATTTGATCTTCCCCTAACTCTTGATCTAAATACAGTTCTAAAATTTTATCTAATAAAGGATAGGCTGGTAATGAATCTTCATCTTTTTGATCAGGTGCTAATTCAGCAGTAGGAGCACGATCGATAATGCGTTGCGGGATGACTGGATTGATTTTATTGCGATAGGCCGATAACTTGTAGACTAATGTTTTTGGTACATCTTTAAGTACGGCGAAGCCGCCTACCATATCACCATATAAGGTTGAATAGCCTACAGCAAGTTCGCTGCGATTACTGGTTGATAGGACGATGTGCCCTGTCTGATTTGAAATTGCCATAAGAATGATGCCACGGCAACGAGCTTGCATATTTTGTTGTGTGATACCGGTTTCTTCAGTGATTAAATGTGATTGTAAGCTGGTTTGTAGTGCAGTGTAGGTAGGCTCTATGGAAATAATTTCATGGGCTACATCTAATGCATTCACAAGTTTCATAGAATCTTCCATGCTCATTTCTGCTGTATAGCGTGAGGGCATTAGGATGGCTTTCACATTGTTTTTGCCAAGTGCATCTACTGCGAGTGCAAGCGTTAGAGCGGAATCTATGCCACCTGAAACACCTATTAACGCAGCTTTGAAATGATTTTTGTGTACATAGTCACGTAATCCTGTGACCAGCGCTTGGTAAATTTGTTCTTCTTTTTGCGGCAGCGTTATTGGGGTTGTTGTGATTTTGATTTTGCTATCCTGTATTTCAAGATCAACAGGCAGTAATGTTTCAGTGAAGAATCCTGCATGTTGGCAAATTTTCCCGGATGCATCAACAACCATGGAGCCGCCATCGAATACCAATTCATCTTGGCCGCCTACACAACTGGTATAAATAATAGGTACATTAGCAGTGCTGCTACGATTTTTGAGCATTAGTTGTCGCTGCTCTTGTTTCTTGATTTCGTAAGGAGATGCGTTAGGTGACAAAATAAGGCGCGCGCCTTGTTTGACTGCTTGTTTGACAGGGCCATCGTGCCAGAGGTCTTCACAAATGACTATGCCCACTGGAACACCCATCATAGGGATGATGCAAGTGGCTGTGCCACGAGTGAAATAACGGCCTTCATCAAACACGCCATAGTTGGGTAGATATTCTTTCGCATAACGACCCAGAATAGCTCCGTCATGGATGATAGAGCAGGCATTGAATAACCCTTGCTCAGAGCTGTAAGGATGACCTATAACGCAATAAATACCTTCGACTTGTTCTTTAAATTCATATAAAGCTTCGGTCGCTGCATTGAGGAAGGATTTGCGCAATAACAAATCCTCTGGGGGGTAGCCGGTGATGCTGAGTTCAGGAAAGACGATAATGTCAGCTTTCAACTCATCACGGGCAGTTTTCGCGGCACCTATGAGTTTGTCTAAATTGCCGTGAATATCACCGACTAACAGATTCAATTGTGCTAAGACAATACGTAATTTTTTAAGCATAGGTGTTACCTCGTAAGAGGATATTGTTTGTTAGAGTCCAGAAAAAGGTCATTTTCTTGAGTCGCCATTATTTGTAATTGGTAAGTATTATAGCCTGTTTTATAGTAATCGACGAGTATGCCTGCGATATGGGTGGAATCGTATATATCGGCTCCACGTTGGGGGGTGAGGTCTGTGTTTACTGTGCGATGCCAGAGGTGGTTTTTGATTTTACCGCGATAATGCATACGCGCAATAATCTCTTGGCCGGTGTAGCAACCTTTCTCGAAGCTGATGGCATTTAAGGGTGGTAGATTAATGTCGTGAGGTAGGAATTTTTCACTTGTTTCAGGATAGATTGTAGGAATATTATCTTGGAAATTAAGATGCGTCCAGGTTTCTGGAGAGACCTGTTTGTTATCTGCGGTCAGTTTTTCCCGGAATGATTTTAGGGAAGTAGGTTGTCCTACAATTTGATAACGTCCGGATAATTTTAAAATGAGTAAATCATCTGATTCTGTTATTTCATCTGTTTTTTTAGGTATGTTTAAAAGATAATTTTGTAATTGATCGCCGCAATAACCTAAGGCGTTAAATAAATTGCTTGTATCACTGAGTGTGACTTTAAAAAAAACGGCGTATTTTTTTAATGCGGCAAGTGCGATCGGAATCATAATCGACGGCATTTGTAGATAGTAACGTTCTTGATAATAAAACAAGCGAAAGAAATGAATAATGCGGCCTTGCGGATTGCAGTGAGCGCCTAGTCGAGTTTGTGTGGGCGATATATCTTCCAGATTGCAAGTAAGTTGTCCCTGTAGGAATTGCTTTGCGTTGGGACCTTCTACGCAAAGCATGCCTAGATCAGGTAAGTCTAGGAAAACGTTTTTAGTTATCTTCGTAATTGGCTTTGGTTGGCTGGTGCTTTTATGATTTTGCACATAATTCCTTTATTTTGTAGTGTGTCCAAGAATTCTTTTGCGTCTTCTTCAGTTTTAAATTTTAAAACAAGAATGGCTGCGTTATCTTTTTTATCAGGTTGAGCAAATATATTTAGTTTACCATATGCACTTTTTTGGAATGCTTGATAATTCGAAAACTGTTCAGCTTGATATTTATCGTCGAATTGTTTTTTATGTGGAGAAGAAAGAGAGGCATACTCAGGGTCTTGGCGCAATTTTTTTAGATATGCTTCATAAGCTTGCATTACTTGGGGTGAATCTTTTTCAGATATCTCTATGGTATAAGCGTGTTTTAATGTGTTTTGCTCATCAGTTAAGAGAGCTGCGCGGCTGGATGATGGTGAGTGTAACATACTTTGTTTTCCTCTCGAGTCAGACGGGAATCTGAGTTTAAATCATTCTGGTAATATTGATTAGAGTTTAATTTATACAATATTAGCATGGGTGTATCAAAAAAACAAGGTCACTATTCAGCGGTTTCCACTGACCCAATCGTGAACGAGCCCGAGCTCGTCTTTTCTTGCTTATTTCAATTACATGTGCGAGTGATAAGAAAAGACGGGCACGGGCTCGTTCACGATAAATGCATGCTGAATAGTGACAGTTGAATATTATACCTCTCTATCCCACTGATTATACTTAAAGTATTTCGGCTTAGAGGCATGAATGGCGTTCGCATCACTAAAATTATTATCCTCTGCTATACTTTAAATTAGGCAATAGATAAGGGGTGAATTCTATGCAATCTCATGACAGTGCAGTGATTATCAGTCTTAAAGAAATCGTTACAGCCTATCAAGCTCACCTAAAAGAAGGAGAAAAGAAAGTAAAAAAACAGACTCCAAGATACTTTACAGCTCAGGAGTACTTTGATGATGAATTTAAGCACTTCTCCGATACTTCTACTATAATTTCATTTTTTGACCAACACTCTGCAGCAACTAAGGGCAATAGCTCTACAACGTTACCCTTGTCGGTGATGACGTTTCCTCCAAGAATACCGTCGACCGAACATAAAGATCCTTGGATGAAAGACAATGTTGCTCGACATAATAAATAGATTAGCACTCCTCTGATGTGTCATCCCCGCCTTCGCGCACTGCCGCCCCAATACTGTCACCCCGCAAAATTTTCGTCAACAGCATTAGAGAAAAAAACAGCTCTACCACGAAAATTTTGCGGGGTGACAGTATTGGGGCGGTATTACCGCGCCAAAACGTGTCGATCCCTCAGCCCTCTGGTGGAGGGGACCCGATCAATAGCGCCTTATCACAGACTGCATATTTATAAAACCGATTAACCGGATGCAAGTAGCGCCGTAGCAGGGAAGTTTCTCTCGCAACCGATTTTAAATTTGTCTTTCATTCAGATTATTAAAGTCAATTGATAACTAGCGATTTGTGTGCTTTTTCTCCACATGTACAGGATCTTTCTCTTTTGCTTGATCTTTATCTTTGTTAGAGAAAATGTTGATAGAACTGACAAATTTATTTTTTAGAACCAATGCTTCATTCATATTTTTAGATGATGGGTCTAGATGTTTGCCGAAAAAACTTGCTACGCTTGTTAAAAAATTACGCCAATAAATAGCAGTATTAAGAGAAAAAGTGGAGCTGGCAGTTTGAGTATGTTGCTTAATTATGCTTTGTAATTTTTCTTTCGAAGTCGAGAAATTTATATCTTGAAGATAATTAGCTAGCTCTTTCATTTCTGTGATTAATTTCTTGCTAGATAGCGGAGTGGGTACTGATTTATCTTCTATTACGTTATCAACTTGTTTTAAAATAATCGTATTAGCCTGTTTCGCTAGTTCAGTAGCAAGTACTAGCCCTGTCCGAGAAACGTCGTTTATATTTGGCTTCACTTTTATATTATCTAGTAATCCTAATATGGTTTCTGTCTGTTTAATAACCTGTTCTAATGAGTGTATTGATTCTTCGAGTTTACTTTTATTATCGGAATAGAAGAAGACTGCTTTTGATAAAGTGTGAGCTATATCAGTCACTGCTAAGATCAAATTGGTATCGTCATTATCTTTTGTTTCAAAGTTGCGACGTTCTATTAATTGAAAATAGTTTACAATAAGTTGATGGGTTTCTAAATCTACTGGTTGGCCTAGAAATAATTTCTTATCAGATGTTTCTAATTTATTACAAAGCACTTTGATAGATTGCTTATAGAGGCCGTAATTGTTCGAGTAATTTTCGGTTAAGTTTTCAGCTGCTTTGACTATCTTTTTTGCTTGCGTAACAGATTGATGTTCTTTATACATATTAGAATCTGAAGGGTCTTCTATTTTAGGAGGAAGCAGTATGTTATAGCTTTCGTTGACTGCTTTAAATTTCTCCGGATCCCCGCCTTTGTCGGGGTGGTGTTTAACTGCGAGCTTTTTGAAAGCGGCTTTAATTTCTTGTGGAGTGAATGATTGATGCGGGTCAAGTTCTAGATTTTTCAAGGCAATCACCTCTTTTGTTAGATCTTCACCATCTTTTTTTTTATCATTGTTTTCTGAGTATGGAATGATTGTGCCTTTCATGATTTATCCTCCTAATCTTAGCCTCAATCATAATTATAGCACTTAAATAAATAATTTCCTGAGGCATAGCCTGGCTGCACGAATTGTTGATTAAAATGAAGGAGATGCGCGGGTTCGGTGCTATTTACACTCGTTCAATAAGATTATTTTTAAAAATATAATCTACCCAAAGATCGCTTAGTTTCTCTTGCAACCGATTTTGAATTTGTCTTTCATCCAGATTATTAAAATCAATCAACTCTAAAGGCTGTTCTGGCCAAGAGCAGGCGAAGACGGCTTTAGTGCGTTGGCCTGTTTCTGGATCGATTTGCCATTGCAGGCATTGAGCGCATACGCCTTTTAGCATGCATTGCATCGTGCTGTAGACGGATCCCATCACGCAAGGGTCTTTAATTAAAAATTCTTTTAAGGATGTTTTTCTTGCATCCTGGAAGCGGCGTAATAATTTTGTATTTCCTGAAAGATAAATACGATCTACGTCTGTTAATAGAATTTCTGGATGTGGTTTGTGTGGGTTTTTTGCTAGCCGCGCATAGCGTAATAATACGTCTAGGGCATCGCCTTGGGCGGAATAGTCTTGTGGTCGTCGTGCAGTAATGGGGTCGCCATGTTGTGTAGACCAGATGATGACGTTCGCAACTTGTTCTAGTTCTTCTTGGCAGTACACTTCTTCTTTATTCTTAAAATTCCCCAGGTAGATAACTTTATTGCCTGCTTGACGCAAGGCTGTGCCATAGCTTTTTAATAGAGGAATGCTAAGTTGATTACCGATGATTAAGACTGTTTCATGTTCATGCGACACTTTCGCACGTACACCCGTTGGGCCCATCAGTGATACGGGGTCGCCGACGCGGAAGGTGGCGCAAAGTTTAGAACTGGTGCCTGCTTCAAAGATAATAAATTTCAAGGTGCCTGATGATTTATAGACTTCTGCAGCATTTAATGCGAGTGGTTCGATTTGCAATGAAGTGTTGTCAATACGAGGTGCGTAGGTTTCATAATTTTGTAAACGATAAAATTGTCCCGCTTGGAAATGTTTTGCAGCAAGCGGTGCTTGAATGGTTAATTCAATGACATTTTTAGCGCGACGTTCGATGTGGGTGATATGTGCAGTAAATGAGTGTTGCATGTGTTGTGCGAATGTTTGGTATTCTTCTTTGCAGCCTAAGTTACCCAGCTGGGTTTTTAATGCAGTGAGAATTTTGGGGTATGTTCGCATGCCTGATGCAATCGCTTTAACAACACTGCCATGAAACACAGGGTGAGTATCACCTATTAAGCTCACGCGATAATGATCTTTGTGATAGGAAGTAAAAGGCCCGAAATCCGGATCTTTGATATGTGTTGCACCATGAGGAACTGTGAGCTCGCCATCTACATCTTCAAAATGTTGATATTGTAGACCTAAACGTTTAAATGTGCCGCGGTGTTCAAATTCATAAGCGATATTGGGTTGGGTGCCTGTTGCAACAAAAATGGCACGAGCAGGTATGCGTACTTCTTCTAACGTTGCTTCCCATTCGTTTTTGTTTTTGCGTAAACGGCGATGACAAAGTAGTGTTTCTACATGGCCATGTTGATTAAGATCGACGGCAGCGGGTTCCATTGCCTCTATATAGTAAATGCCTTCTTCTAATGCTTTAGCTAATTCTTCATGATTATTGATGTAAGCAGGTGATTCTTGCATGGAGCGACGATAAACAATAGTGACACCGCCCCATTGACGAATGAGTTTAATTAAATTGGGTTTTTCATTTGCGGCTTTTGCACGCGCGCGTTCGTTGCGCACTGCTTTACCGTGTGCAATATATTCTTCTAAAATTTCTAATGAAGTCACATCGAATTGATTTAATAAATCTTCTTCGGAGTGATGCTCAACTAATTTTTCATAACGATATAAAATCTTTTCTACTTGGGTAATATAATAGGCTTGTACTTCTGTAGCGGTATCCACGCCTGTTAAACCACCACCGATGATGACGGCGGGTAAGCGAACTTGCAAATTAGTGAGGCTTTCTTTTTTAGCGGCATTACCCAATTGTAACGCCATCAAAAAATCATTGGCTTGACGCATGCCGGGTGCCAAACTGCCAGGGATAGGTAAGGCTTTGGGTAAGCCTGCGCCTACGGCTATGACAAAATGATCAAAGCCCATCGTCCATGCATCATCAACAGTAACGGTGCCGCCAAAACGTGTGCTGCCAAAGACTTGAAAATACGGTTTACGTAGTAAGCTTATGTAAATTAATTTTAAAAAGTTTTTATCCCAGCGTACCGTGATGCCATATTCTGCTACACCGCCGAAGCCCGCCATCAAACGTTCATCTAACGATTCGCGTAGTTCGTCAAAACGGTGAATAGGTTCTTGCACAAATTTTTCAGGTAAAGGTTCTATTTTGAGTCCATCAAACCCAACGACCGCGAAACCTTCAAGTAAAAGGTGGTGGGCGAGGGTGAAGCCCGCAGGTCCCATGCCAGCGATCATGACTTTCAATCCATTATAAGGCTGCATGAGCCATTGATTTTTGCGTAATGGATTCCAGCGGGTCAGTAGATCATAAATTTCAACGCCCCAAGGTAAGTTCAATACATCGGTTAGAATACCTGTTTCAGCTTGTGGGATATTGACAGGTTCTTGTTTTTGGTAAATACACGCTTTCATGCAGTCATTGCAGATACGATGACCGGTTGCAGGGCACATGGGGTTATCGACCATAATCATGGCGAGTGCTGCGAGTGTTTGTCCGTCGCGCTTTAATAAATGCATTTCAGATATTTTTTCTTCTAAAGGGCAGCCTGTCAGGATGCTATCCAAAGGGTTTTTCTTTAAACCTTGGGTGGGGTCGCCTTTTTTAACGGGGAAACCTTTAGAACAAAAATCACCATCATGGTCGTGGCAATAAATACAGTAGTTCACTTCATCTTGGACTTCGCGTGCGTTCATGCGGGGGTCGGTGAGTTTGAAGCCATCGCGTAGACGTAATTTGGTTTCAGGTGCGGTAAAACGTTCTAGTTTGTCATGAATGACCGGAACGCGTGCCACGAGGTTTTCATAATCAATGCGTTCGGGGATGCGGAAGCTGGTCCAGTTTTTTACAAGGGCTTTGGCTTCTGGTGTGATCAGAGCGTGGATGCACCACTGGGTTAGTTTTTCTATGTCATCGGTGAATTGTTCGGGTTGGGTGATGTATTGATTTGCGAGCAAGCTGATCGCAAGCTCCAAATCGTCTGTCTGTAGTGGGGCTTTTTTTAATTGTTCATCTAACCAGCGAGTTAGGGTTTGAAAGTCAGGTAAATTCTCAGTGTTTAATAAATGTTTCTTTGCTCGACGCAGGACAAAGAATTTCTTAAACGCGGACACCGGGTTTTGTGCCAGTGTTTGAGCCTGTGCTAGAGCAGCTGCGTCTTCGATGTTGAATAAGTTAATGAGAAATGAGTCTAAAAATGTGGCGCAACCGATTAATAATTCACTGGTTATTTGTGGGCTGAGGGTGGTGGTTTCTTGTCTGTAAGAAAGTAGTCCATCGTATAGTCCTGGGCTGAATGCCTGGAGAGCCGTCAAAAAGGCCTTATCAAGACGTGCGAGACCTTGGTGATGGAATAATTCCGTAAAGGTGAAGCCGGTTAACTGGAGTGTTGGTTTTTGCATAATGGGGTGTCAGGGAAATGTGAAGAGGATTATAGAGGATTTAGTGAGGTTAGTCATCTTAGATGAATTGGAATACGTATTTTTGATTCAATTATTCAGCGAGTTTCCACTGGCTCAATCGTGAACGTGCCCTCTCGTCATTGCGAGCGCGAGCGAAGCAACCTAGTCTTTTCCTCGCTCAGGCTCAATCGTGTTATTTATGGAGATGAGGCTTTAAAGCCGAAACCCAAGAACATCGAACCCTTAGAGGAAAGCAAGAAATTTATTAAACCAAAATGATATTGATTGCTAAACTTCGTGCCCCTCTTGAATATTCCCATTTCGCCCATATAATCCCTATACCTAATTCAATAAAACCGTTCCAGGAGTATCCCCACTATGTCGACCGTTCATCAACCCGAAAAACTACATTTCCAAGCTGAAGTCACCCAATTATTAGATATTGTTGTTCATTCTCTTTACAGCAATAAAGAAATTTTTCTTCGTGAATTGATTTCTAATGCCTCAGATGCGTCAGATAAACTACGTTTTGAAGCGCTTTCTGACCCAGCGCTGTATGAAACAGATGCTGAGCTTAAAATTCAGGTAAGCTTTGATGAAAAAGCACGCACTATTACTATCAGCGATAATGGGATAGGCATGAGCCGTGATGAAGTGGTTGAAAATTTGGGGACCATTGCGAAGTCGGGTACGCGTGACTTCCTGGCGCGTTTGACCGGTGATCAAAAGAAAGATGCGCATTTGGTTGGCCAATTTGGTGTTGGTTTTTATTCTTCTTTTATTATTGCGGATAAAGTGACTGTTAATACACGTCGTGCTGGGTTGACGCAAGAGCATGGGGTATCTTGGGAATCTGCTGGGAAAGGTGATTATACTATTGCTAATATCGAAAAATTAACGCGTGGTACTGATGTTATCTTGCATATTAAAGAAGGCGAAGATGAGTTTTTGAATGATTGGCGTTTGCGCAGCATTATTACTAAATACTCTGATCATATAAATTTGCCTATCATGATGCATAAAATGATAGGGGCAGATGAAAAAGAACCTGCAACCAATGAAACTGAATGGGAAGTGGCAAATCGGGCGACTGCGTTATGGGTATTGCCTAAAAACACGATTACTGATGAACAATATAAAGAACAATATAAGCATATTGCACATGATTTTGAGGATCCCTTAATTTGGGGTCATAATCAGGTAGAAGGTGGTAGCTTGGATTATATCAGCTTGCTTTATATTCCATCTAAAGCACCTTTTGATCTTTGGCAGCATCAGCATCAGCGCGGTTTAAAGTTGTATGTGCAACGCGTTTTTATTATGGATAAAGTTGAGCAATTCATGCCGAATTATTTGCGTTTCGTGCGTGGTGTTGTGGATACCAATGCGTTGCCGCTGAATATTTCTCGTGAAATTTTGCAAGATAATGCGACGATGACGAAGCTGCGTAATGCTTTAGTGAAGCGTGTGTTAGATATGCTGGATAAACTTTCAAAAGATAACCCGGAAAAATATGCGATTTTCTGGACGCAGTTTGGTAATGCGCTGAAAGAAGGTCCTGCGGAAGATTTTACGCATCGTGAGCGTATTGCTAAATTACTTCGTTTTTCTTCTACGCATTTGGATTCGCCAGCGCAGACTGTTTCTTTTGAAGAGTATGTGGCTCGCATGAAACCGGAGCAAAAGAAAATTTACTTCATGACGGCTGAAACGTTTAACGCAGCTAAAGCGAGTCCGCATTTGGAGATTTTCCGTAAAAATAATATTGAAGTATTATTGTTATCGGATCGCATTGATGAATGGTTGGTGGGGCATTTATCTGAATTTGAAGGTAAGCCATTGCAGTCTGTTGCCAAGGGTGATGTGAATTTAGATGAGATTGGTGGGGAAGAAGATAAAGCGGGTAAAGAAGAGCAAAAGAAACAGGAAGAACAGGTGAAGGAAGAGTTTAGTGGTATCATTCAGCGTGTGAAAGATGTACTGGGTGAGCAAGTGAAGGAAGTGCGTATTTCGCATCGTTTAACAAGTTCGCCTTCTTGTTTGGTGGCGGATGAAAATGATATGGGGATGCAGTTGCAAAGGTTGTTGAAAGCAGCGGGGCAAGATGTCGCTGAGATTAAACCGATTTTTGAATTGAATCCGACGCATGCGTTAGTTAATTTATTGCGTGATGAAAAGGATATGGAGCGGTTTAAGGAGTGGGCGCAGATTTTATTTGATCAGGCGTTGTTGGCGGAGGGTGGGCAATTGAAAGAGCCGGCGTTGTTTGTGCAGAGGATGAATAAGCTTTTGTTGGAGTTGGTTAAGTAGCTCTATCTAGCAAGTTTCACTGATCCAATGTGCCGTGCCTCAATCCTCGTCATTGCGAGCGTGAGCGAAGCAACCTAGTCTTTTCAAAGCTGATTAGTACCATTGAGGTTCGAAAGCAGCGTTGAAAAGACTAGGTTGCTTCGCTCACGCTCGCAATGACGATTAATGAGGTGCGATTGGGTCAGTGGGGCTTGCTACCTAATTATGTAGTTCATTAAATCCTGCTTTACAATTAATAGAAATGTGTATTAGGATACACCTACGGAGGTGTATCCTATGCGTACAAATATTGTGCTAAATGATAGTTTGGTCAAAGAAGCTTTTCGTTATACTTCAGTATCTAGCAAACGGGAACTTATTGAATTAGCCTTAAAAGAATTCGTGGAAAATCATCGTCGGCATGATATTCGTGAATTAAAAGGTAAAATTGCTATTGATCCGAAGTATGATTATAAAAAACTACGAACGAAGGGAAGCAAGGAATAAAAATGTATTTGGTCGATACTTCTGTCTGGATTGATTATTTTCGTGGAAAAGAAAATAAAGCAACGCTGTATTTTATAGATATCTTAGATAAGAAATTGTCTTTTGGAATAAACGGGCTGATTTATCAAGAAATTTTGCAAGGTGCAAAATCAGTAACTGATTTTGATAAATTATCTGTTTATTTGAGTACGCAATATTTTTTTCATCCTACAGATGAAATTATGACTTATCAGTCAGCTGCACAGCTTTATTTTTCTTGTCGTCGTGTAGGTCTCACGCCTCGTAGTTCGATAGATTGCTTAATCGCACAAATAGCGATAGAGCATAATTTAATTTTATTACATAACGATAAGGACTATAACCTGATAAAACAAGTTGCGCCTCAGCTTACTTTGTATTCATAGATATTTATTGATTTAAGGAGCAGTCTACTATGTTAATTTGTTTTATTAATTCGATGCCTAAAAAGAAGACTATTCCTGTTGTTTTCATTTTGAAAGTTGATTTTACCGAATGGCTTAAAAAACAAACTTCCTTTATTAAAAGCTGGTTAACCACAACGCAATTTCGTGGCGATGCAGGTCAGGTTAGACTGATTCCCAATCAAGCAGGTGAGCTTGCTCAAGTTATCTGTATTCTATCTGATGTAAAGGATTTTTGGGCAGCAGGTGCTTTACCTTTATCATTGCCAGAAGGCCAATATCATTTTGAATTGTCTAATGAAAATTATCTTCAATTTGCAATAGGTTGGGGTTTGGGCGCGTATCAATTTACGCGTTATAAAAAATCAACTCGTTTACCTGCGCAGTTGGTGCTACCTAAAGGTGTAGATCAGAAACAGGTGAATAATATAGTTGAATCTATTTATTTTGTGCGCACACTTATTAATATGCCAACTGAGGATATGGGTCCATCTGAATTGTCCGCAGCCACAGCGCATTTAGCCAAGCAATATAAGGCTACTTTTAAAGAAATAGTAGGTAAAGATTTACTTAAACAAAATTTTGCGTCAATTTATACAGTGGGTAGAGCCAGTGATGATGCGCCACGATTGTTAGATTTGCGTTGGGGTCTGAAAAAACATCCTAAAGTGACTTTGGTTGGTAAAGGTGTTTGTTTTGATACAGGCGGATTGGATATTAAAACAGCCTCCGGCATGCAACTCATGAAAAAAGACATGGGAGGTGCGGCGCACGTTCTAGGTTTAGCGCGGATGATTATGGAGGCGAAGCTGCCTGTGTGTTTGAGGGTGCTGATTCCTGCAGTAGAAAATTCTGTTTCCGGTAATGCTTATAGGCCAGGTGATGTTATTACTAGTCATAAAGGCATTACGATTGAAGTGGGTAATACAGACGCTGAAGGTAGGTTAGTGCTCGCCGATGCGTTAAGTGTCGCGGTGAGTGAAAAACCAGATTTGTTGATTGATATCGCAACACTCACGGGTGCTGCGCGTGTTGCACTCGGCACTGAGTTGCCGGCTGTCTTTTGTAATCAGGATAAGGTGGTTGAAGATTTAGTTGTGCATGCTAATCAGTTACGCGATCCTATTTGGCGCTTACCATTATTTGGATTGTATCGTGATTCATTGAACAGCTTGATTGCAGATATTAATAATAATGGATGTGACTCTTATGGTGGGGCGATCACCGCAGGGTTGTTTTTAAAAGAATTTGTGCCTGATGAAATACCTTGGTTGCATTTTGATTTAATGGCATGGAATTTGAGAGGGCGTGCAGGTAGACCACAGGGGGGAGAGGCGATGGCGTTGCGGGCTTTGTTTGGTTATTTAGTGGATCGATTTGGTTGATGCTTAGATGCGTGATTGGCGCTGATTAGTAACCTCTCCCCTTGTGGGAGAGGTCGACGCTGAAGGCGGCGGGGGGGGGGGGGTTTTTTTGGG
>DHJK01000005.1:0-7566 GCA_002404295.1 Legionellales bacterium UBA4722 | reverse complement strand
GCGTAGACTAAAATCAAAAAGATAATTTTCTAAGCGGCTTTTAAAATTAAAACACAGCGCCGCTAAAAGCACCCCTCACCAGTCGCATCAAGCCGACCTCTCCCACAAGGGGAGAGGTGTTCTAAGCGGTATCGCGAAATATTCATTTAAGGTTGTAGTGGCATCACTCCAAATTCAAAATCACCTTCCCACTTTTACCCGACCGCATCACCTCAAACGCATCCTCATATTGCTCTATAGAAAACTCATGCGTAATCACCGGAGACACATCCAGCCCACTTTGCAACATAGAAATCATTTTGTACCATGTTTCAAACATTTCTCGTCCATAGATACCTTTTATTTCCAGTCCCTTCAAAATAATATGATTCCAATTAATTTGTGTCTGTTGCGGCAGAAACCCAAGCAAGGCGATTTTGCCGCCATGGTTCATTGCATCCAGCATTCCATTAAATGCAATCGGATTCCCTGACACTTCTAAACCTACATCAAATCCTTCTCGCATCCCTAACGTATCCATTGCTTCTTTTAAGGTAGTTTTAGTTGTATTGATCGCAAGCGACGCCCCCATTTTTTTTGCCATCTCCAAACGGTAATCATTCACATCAGTGATCACAATATGTCTTGCGCCAGCATGACGCGCCACTGCGACTGTCATCATTCCAATGGGGCCTGCACCGGTAATCACAACATCTTCACCCGGCAAGCTGAACGCCAAAGCAGTATGCACAGCATTACCCAGTGGATTTAAAATGGCAGCAATGGTATCAGAAATATCGGAGGGTATAGCGTAGACATTCACAGAGGGAATTAACAAATACTCAGCCAAACATCCTTGCCGGTTCACACCAATACTTTCATTTTTACGACAAATATGACGCCGACCCGCACGACAATTGCGGCAATATTCACAAGCGACATGATTTTCACCGGATACTCTATCGCCTATTTTAAAACTGGTGACTTCCTGACCCAACTCAACAATTTCACCTACAAACTCATGGCCAATGACTAAAGGCACTGGTATCACTTCCTGCGCCCATTCATCCCAATTATAAATATGTACATCAGTACCGCAAATCGATGCTTTTGTGATTTTAACTAATACATCATTAGGCCCAACTTTAGGAATGGGCACATCAGTTAACCAAATACCTGGTTCTGCTTTTAATTTAGCTAAGGCTTTCATGTTGTTTTATCACCCCTAATTGTTGTCCTACTTTTTTAAATGCAGCAAGTGCTTTATCGAGCTGTGGTTTAGTATGTGCTGCAGATATTTGCGTACGGATACGCGCTTTTTCTAAAGGTACGACCGGGTATGAAAAACCAATGACATAAATACCTTGTTTAAGTAATTCATCCGCCATGGTTTTTGCGAGTGTTGCATCACCTAGCATGACTGGAATGATGGGATGTTCACCCGGAATTAAATTAAAACCAAGTTCTGTTAAACCTTTTCGGAAATAAGCGCTATTCTCATGCACTTTCTTGATGAGATCATGACTTGTTTCTAGTAAATCTAGTACTTTAATGGAAGTGTCTGCAATAACAGGCGCCAGCGTATTAGAAAATAAATAAGGACGTGAACGTTGTCGTAACCAAGTCACAATTTCACGCTTTGCGCTGGTATATCCACCCGATGCACCGCCTAATGCTTTACCTAATGTGCCTGTCATGATATCAATACGCCCCATGACATTGTGATACTCATGCGTGCCACGGCCATTTTTCCCCATAAAGCCTACTGCGTGAGAGTCATCAACCATCACAAGCGCATCATAGCGATCAGCCAAATCACAAATAGCAGGTAAATTGGCAACGATGCCATCCATCGAAAAAACACCGTCAGTTGCAATTAATCGAAAACGACAATCTTTTGCCTCTATTAATGCTTTTTCAAGATCAGCCATATCATTATTATTATAACGTAACCGTTTTGCTTTACAGAGACGAATACCATCAATAATGCTGGCATGATTCAATGCATCACTGATGATGGCATCTTCTTCATTGAACAATGTTTCGAACAAACCGCCATTCGCATCAAAGCAAGAAGAATAAAGAATAGTATCTTCCATCCCTAAGAATTGACTAATGCGTGCTTCAAGTTCTTTATGGATGTTTTGTGTGCCGCAGATAAAACGTACTGAAGACATGCCAAAACCATGTTCATCGATGGCTTGTTTGGCCTCTTTTAGAAGAGCAGGATGATTCGCTAATCCTAGATAATTATTTGCGCAAAAGTTTAAAACTTCTGCACCACCCTGAATGGTAATTTCTGCCTGTTGTTGCGAAGTAATGGTACGTTCTGTTTTATATAATCCAGCTTGCTGAAGTTTTTCAGTTTCATTGCTAAGATGTTTTATAAATGCTTTTTTCATATTGACTCCTCAATTATATAAGACAGCTTCCATCTAGACTGCCACCCTGTAAAGTAATTTGGGTGTGTTCCTTTAATTTTTGCAACGTGCTTAAATTGATATGACAGACGGGTATCAGTTTAGTCCCCTTTTCATCATCATAATAGGAGATTAACAAGCTTTTGTAAATTGTACCGCTATTATCAATTAAGATCTTTCTGGTACTATTTGCTTTTATGTCTGCACCATCATCATTGTATAAATAAGCGATTGGCCCTGCTATGCCATACAGGGGGTAACAATCATCTTGCCATTTCACTGACGAACTCCAATCTTCAGGACAGGCATAAATGGATGCTGCGCGTGAGACTGAATCGCTGATTATTTTATTATTGATATTAATGAGTAAATGACCTTTGGCCTTATCAAAAGGCTTTCCAGGGTTATCATCTATGATGCTTGATGTTCTATCAGCAGCAAATATACCAAAATAACTTTCTATGTTTTGATTGGGCAATTGACGTGCTTCATTTGTATTTGGGAATCGATCAAAGAGTGCAAAAAAATAAGACATGGGTGCTATATTGAGGCGTTTAATCCAGTAGTAAAAATAATCTGTGAGTTCGTAAGGTTGAGGTGATGGAATAGAGTCGTCTTTGTATATTCCACCACTTGGCCATCCTTCTTCAGTCACGATTAAAGGCAAGGCTTGTTTGTTTGAAGTATAGGCTGCTTGGCCATCTGCTGCATTGGCGAGTGGTAACCACATGTTTTGAAAAGCGGTAGTCGCGTTTGCATGAGCTACACCTCCCCAGAATGGATAAATATTTGCACCTATAAAATCAACGCTCTTAGTGACGGCTTGATATTTTGTGTAAGCAGCGCTGTTTGGATCAAGCATTTGACTCACTTCGCCATATACTTGCGCGGTGCCGACTGGAATAGGGGCGCCTGCTTGCGCGAGTGCTGTCTTAATGGCTGTAATATCGTTACTAAGGCGGCCGCGTACTTCATCATTTTTTATATCTTCATTTCCAACGACAATGCGATTGATTAAGTTGCTATGATTTTTGGCAGCTTCAATGGCCGCATTAACAGCGACAGTGATTTCCATTTGCGTTAGCTTTGTGCAATTTTCGCCGCAGCTGTCCCAAGGAGATGCAAATTCTCGTACACCTAATGCTAAGGTAACGGGATAATCTGTATTTTTAGTATTCCATTCCGCAACTACTTTTGCAATATTTAATTGTACTTGTGGTCTAGAGGGATTGATGTGTGCGGAAAAGTAAATGGAGTCGTATGTTTTTATTTGATTAATATTTTTAAAGTCAGCATGCGTGCGTCGTAATTGTGCCAAGCGGTCTAGATCTAGGAAAATCGCTGTTTTCATTTCTTCATAATTATCTAATCCCATGCCTTTGGCGAATTCCATAGAATGAACCGGATCGTAGTTAACTCCTTTAATGGTGTCCCCTGAGTTTGCAAAGGCAGCGCTCGAAATGAGACTTAAGGCAACGATTGTTGCGATGGTTTGTTGATATATAGGTTGTAATCCCATGGAACCTCCAGTTGTATTGGTTATAATTTCTAGGGGCTGTTGACAAAAGCCCCTAATATGGGTTAGAGAGACGCCCTAGATCCCTCTAAAACTTTGTTCTGATTTTTTATATCAGTAGAGGAATATTTTTTCAAAAATTCGCTATGCCTAAATTGATCTATGGGGTTAACTACAAATTTTACAAGCAAAATAGCAGCTCCCGTTGAAAATAAGACAGTATAATAAGCAACATACGGAGTCTGAGATATTTTTAATGCCAAAGCAATGCATGAAAAATGAATCAAATAGACCGGGTATGAAAGTTCACCTATATATCGATCAATTTTTGAATTTTTAAAATGATGAAACAAGTAGGGTAATGATATCGTAACAAGTACGATAAAAAGCCAATATTCAAAACTAGTCTGAAGAGTCATCTTTCCCCACAGGCCATGATAAATAAATATTCCATAAATAAGAATGCAACTTAAGAGTAGGTATGCGATTTTTTTCAAATCAATGGATGACAAGCTTCGTGCAAACGGATAAATAAGGCGGTGACTCAACGTACCTAAAAGAAATAACCCAAGTTCAGTGGGGAAAAATGAATACTGCACACTGTAGCTGTAGTTATTATATCCCAGATAAGAGAATACTATTCTTAAGAGAAAGGATAATGAGCATAGCGTTATAATGATTTTTGTGTTTTTAGTCAGCAAAAAAGGTACTAATAAATAAAACGTTAGCTCTAATGATAATGTCCAAGCCTGTTCTAAAATGTCAAAACCATAACCTACTAGATGAGGATCAGTTTGGTGAGTTAATGGATCTAAAATAAAAGATTGAGAGCTTGGATCAAAGCTAAAAAATCGAATCAAAGCTAGTCCAAAAATACCGGCATTTGCAATTAGGTAAAATAGTTTATCCTCGATACTCTTAAGTGAATTTAAAACGTCGTTTGGAAAATGAAAAGGGTGCGGCGGTGGAATATTAATCGCAGCCAAAGAAAGTGCCAGAATGACGCAAAGCCAATATAAAGGATAAATACGAAAAAATCGACTTAAATAGAAGTTTTTGATGAACATCATATTCAACGATCGAAGATGGTATTTATCGATGATTAGGGACATATAAAAACCAGAAATGATAAAGAAGGATTGAACAGCTAATCCTCCGTTACCACCTAATGGTTTGTGTAATAGTGTTTCTGGAGAGTGTGACATTGCGACAACAATCGCCAAAAAATATCTTAAAATTCCCATGGCTTTCTATTTCCCCGTTATCATCTAATTTTTGTTAATAATTTTTCTGGATAAAACTTTAATGGTAAAAATGATTGATCGTACTGATGAAAGCGACGATCAATTCAATAATTAAAAGTACGAAGAGAAATATTAAAGCTTGTTTTTGAGTGACAGTGCCCGATGGCAATGACCGATAGCGATTTTTGGGATGACGTGAATCTGCCTCGATATCACGCAAATCATTAAAAATATAAATGCTGCTTGCTGTTAGACAAAAGATAACGAAGGCGAAGCAAGAATTAATCAGTGAGTGACTTTCAAGTAATTTTGAACTTAAAATAAGAGGCGCTATCACAAACAAATTCTTGATCCATTGTCGTGGCCTGATAAGATTTAATAAAGGATGCATTTTACTCTCGTTTATCTTATGAATTATTATTTTTCAAATATTGTTTGTTTTATTGAAAAGGTTGAAATTATACACTTTGTGACTAGGTAAATCACGTAATAATACGAAAACGCGAAAACTGGGTCAGGCTTGCGCAATTGCACTTTGAGGTGAATGTGCAATTGTGCAAGCCCCCCTTTAGTTGTAAAAAAATAGTTTAAAAATTCAGGTATCGGTCAAGAGGTTTACATTCCTTTTGAAAGGGGGTCAGGCTTGTACAATTGCACTTTGAGGTGAATGTGCAATTGTACAAGCCTGACCCCTTTCCACTTTGAGGTGAATGTGCAATTGTACAAGCCTGACCCCTTTCATTGTTCCAGACCCCTTTCTTGGATTCAGAGGTCAGTATTCCTTTTTTGTGTGAGCGAGTAGGCTGGATGATTGTGCATTAACTTGAAGATAGGATCAATCGTGAGATTAGGAAATACGGGTATTATGATTTCTTTTTGGTATTTCTAGTGATGAGCTCATTAAATTTTTGAATGACTAGAGGGGCTTGTTTGGCGGGGACCATATGATCATCGATATATTGTTTTAAAGGGCCACCTTTTTCCAGCAGGTCTTTTTTGTTATCTTTAAATAAGCAAAAAGAAATAGACAGCCCTAAGATAAATTTTTCAGTCTTTGCATTTTTACCTGAAGGCATCTTTGTTTCTGGTTTTTCTAGTATGTCGAGAACTTTGCTAACTACTTTAGGAATAGGAGCTTTGCCAACTACTTTCGTGAAGGGTAACAATGCTTGGAAGAATTGCCCTTTAGGGCTATTTGTCTTCTGGCCTTGCTTTTTTTCTGATTTGCTCATAGTGTAGTCCCGTTATTAGCTGACTGTTCTCATTACAGCTTTAAGTATAGCAGCGATTTTAAAAAATAGGCTTTTCATGAATAAAATAATTCAACCGAGATTACGATGGGCTTGCAGGCGGGGGATGCTTGAGCTTGACTTATTATTAGGCAATTTTCTTGAGGAGGCCTATCCTGCGTTATCTGAAGAGGAGCAAGGGGTATTTATTCGTTTGCTAGATGAAAATGATCCGGATTTATTTTCATGGTTAACTGGGAAACGGGTTCATGAGAACCCGGAAGTTAACAACATGATAGAGAAGATACGTTACCATGCGGAGCATAGGCATTAAACTTTTAAGATTCAATGCTGTAAACTTTTAAATTAGAAATTGTCATGCTGTATTTAATATTGTCGATCCAGCTCGAGTCGGGTCCTTGATCTGCATCAAACATAACGACCATATCTCCATTTTTTAGACCTCTTTTAATTTGTGCATAAGGTCTTTCATTTGTATTGTGTTCAATCCCATATTGATAAATGCCATCATAATAGATACAGAGGATTAACATATTTTCATCATCTACTAGTTGCCATTCTATCCCATACTTATGAACATGGTGATTGTCCATCAATCCAGGTGTTAACTTGCCTAGAGGTAGGTCAGTGTCTGCCCAGTCGGCGGGTGCAGGTTGTAGACGGTCGCCACCATGTAATACAGTTTTTGTAATAGGAGTCACATATTCAGCAATGTCAATTTCTCCCTGCGTAGGCCAAGTTTCAGAGGGGTCTGCTGCTTTTTTTTCTTTACCAACCAGCCAAAAAGCAGGCCATGTTTGTTGCGTATTTAATTCTCCAGGTAAATCATTATCTATGATGATATCTGTTTCGATATAACCATGCGTAGTATTTTTATTTTTAGTAGTAATTAAATTAGAAATCATTGTATAACAAGTGTTTTTCTTATCTTCATCGCGCGAATAATGTATTGTTAATGTTTTATTTTCATTGCTTAATGTGTCGTCGCGTTCGGGATTGCAATTGACGCTATTTCCATGTGTGCCGTTTAGAACGATATTGTTACTTGCGAAGGTTTGTTGGTTTGAGTCCCAAACTACGTGACATGCTTGTGGATTTTCATCGCAAGGTGAGGCAGCGAAACAAGTGGCACTTGCTAAAAACAGAGTAGCGATGAC
>DHJK01000007.1 GCA_002404295.1 Legionellales bacterium UBA4722 | reverse complement strand
GCCGAAGGCGGCGGGTGAGGGGGGCTTTTAGCGGCCCTTCGTAAAAATCAAATTGCTACTTCAAAACACATGCTAAGCGTCTTTTCGATTATCATCAAACGCCGCTAAAAGCACCCCTCACCCGTCGCTTCGCGCCGACCTCTCCCACAAGGGAGTTATTCTGTACTCACTCGTCGATTTTCACCTTCCAAGCCTGCTCTCAACGTATGCCAAGCCAACGTCGCACATTTCACTCGCGCAGGGAACTCTCTTACTCCACCTAATACGGTTAATTTTCCTAATTTTTCCTTAGAAACACTTTCATCCGCGTCTTCAGTAACCCACCGATGAAACAAATTAAACATCTCTTGAATCTCATCTCTTGATTTACCTTTCAAACACTCCGTCATCAAAGACGCAGAAGCCATCGATATCGCACAACCACTTCCTTCAAATTTCAAATCAACCACCACACCATTTACTTCATACACATGCAAAATAACCTTATCCCCACACAAAGGATTAAATCCTTCTTGATGATAACTAGCACAATCTAATACCCCAAAATTCCGTGGATGCCTGCCATGGTCAATAATCACTTCTTGATAGAGTTCTCGTAATTCTGACATTATTTAAATACCTCATGCACTTTCTCCATGCCTAACATCAAAGCATCGATATCTTCTTTAGTGTTATATAAACCAAAGGATGCTCGCACGCAGGCTGGAATTTTATATCTATCCATCAAAGGCATTGCACAATGATGGCCGGCACGAATAGCTATGCCTTCATGATCGAGGATTGTTCCAATATCATGAGGATGTATATCCTCTAATACAAAAGAAATCACACCGACCTTTTCTTTTGCTGTGCCAATCATTTTCAACCCAGGAATAGTCGCTAATTTTGATGTTGCATAAGCCAACAACTCTGACTCATGCTGAGCTATGTTTTTCATGCCAATTTTTTCTAAATAATCCAAAGCCGAATAAAACCCCACCACATCAGCAATAGCAGGTGTTCCAGCTTCAAATTTATAAGGCAAGGGTGCATACGTTGATTTTTCAAATGATACTTTTTCAATCATCGAACCCCCGCCTTGATAAGGCGGCATTTTTTCAAGCAACGCTGTTTTACCATACAACACACCTACACCCGTCGGGCCATAAGCTTTATGCGAAGAAAAAGCATAGAAATCACAATCTAATGCCTGCACATCCACAGACATATGTGGAAACGATTGCGCTCCATCCACCAACACGGGCACTTTTTTTGCATGCGCCATTTCAATTATTTCTTTCAACGGATTGATGGTGCCCAACACATTCGATGCATGTGTAATAGCAACCATTTTCGTCTGCGGTGAAAATAATTTTTCATAGGCAGTCAAATCAAGCTCACCAGTATCAGTGATAGGGATTATTTTTAATTTTATTCCAAATTGGTCTTGCAATAATTGCCAAGGCACAATATTAGAATGATGCTCCATCACACTCAAAATGATTTCATCATATGCTTTAAAATGAGCGCGCCCATAACTTTGAGCGACCAAATTTATACTTTCAGTTGCTCCCCGTGTGAAAATAATTTCATGTGCATGCGCAGCATTAATAACCCACTGTGTTTTTTTACGTGTTTTTTCATATAAACGAGTTGCACGTTCGCTTAACTCATATATACCGCGATGCACATTAGCATGATCATGGGCGTAATAATTAGAAATCGCATCGATAACACACTGCGGTTTTTGGCTAGTAGAACTGCTATCCAAAAAAACCAACGGCTTGCCGTGAATAGTTTGCTTAAAAATAGGAAAATCATTTTTATAGACTTGCATAAGCTCTCACTCGCTGCTGAATATAATTTCTAATACTAGGATCAGCAATGTTATGCATGACTTCTTCAATGAAGGCATGTGTCAAAATTGTCAATGCTTCTTCTTTTTCAACGCCTCGGGCGCGCAAATAAAATAAAGCATCTTCATTCAACTGCCCTACGGTCGCGCCATGTACACACTTAACATCTTCTTCATAAATTTCTAATTCTGGTTTTGTGTTCACTTCAGCAGTTCTCGATAACAATAAGTTATGATTAGATTGTTGTGCATTGGTTTGTTTAGCGCCCGCATGTGCATAGACTTTTCCGTTAAATACTGCTTGCGATTTTTTATCTAAAATGCCTTTATACAACATTGTGCTGGAGCAGTGCGGCGCAGCATGGTCTACAAAAATATGGTTATCAACATGCTGATCATCATGCTCTAAAAGATAAAGCCCTTTCATATGGCATTCAGCATGGCGCTCATGAAAATGGATTGTTAAATCTTCTCGCGCTAATCGACTGCCGCAATCAATAAAAAAAGTATTCACATGACTATCTTGTTGTTGCTGTACTTTAACGTTGGCAATATGCGTCGCGGTGTGGTGTTCATTTTGCAATTTAAAATAACTCAAATGCGCATTAGAATGCGCATGCAACTCAGTCACAACATTGGTAAAATAATTGAATGCCTGATTCGCTGTGTGCTCTTCAATGATAGTGACTTGAGCTTTTTCTTGGGCAACAATGATATTACGAGGATAAGTAATAAAATCATTTTGCTCTGTATTTAAAAATAATAAATGAATAGGGGAGGGGACAACGCAATTTTCAGGAACGTGTAGAAAAACACCTTCACCTATAAACGCAGAATTCAAATAGGTAAAAGGATGTTTCTTCCCATCCAATTCCTGAAGTAAATAAGGCTTTACTAAATCCTCATGTTGCTCTATGGCCAAACTTAAAGGAGATAAAATAACATCAGACGGCAAAAGGCTTGTATTAGACATTTCATGCGAATATTGTCCGTTTATAAAAACGAGCGAAATAGATGAATCCAGAGTAGAGTGAATTTTTTTTGGCTTTACAATAATAGGAAGCCTGAAACTTGTTTTTTCCAAGAAGGCCACATTCGTATATTTCCACCATTCTTCTTTTCTAGTGGGTAAACCACGTTGCAGAAATTTATCAAATTGCTGTTCACGAAAAGCTTGCAGCCATGACGGTTGCATAATAGAGCGCCCACTGACAAAAGCGCTCTCAAGCCATGTAGACATTGTTAATACTGCGCTCATACCTACCCCACATTCTCGTTTAGCCAGCCATAACCTTTTTCTTCTAATTCTAGCGCAAGCTCTTTGCCGCCCGATTTGATAATTTGTCCTTTTACCATGACATGCACCACATCCGGCACTATGTAACTTAAAAGCCTTTGATAATGAGTCACCACCACAATACTACGTTTAGGATCGCGCATGCTATTGACCCCTTTGGCTACACTCTGCAACGCATCAATATCCAAACCAGAATCTGTTTCGTCTAAAATCGCAAGCTTCGGCTCTAACATCAACATCTGTAAAATTTCGTTACGCTTCTTTTCGCCACCCGAAAAGCCTTCATTCACAGCGCGGCTTAAAAATTTTTCATCCATGCCCACTTCTTTCATTTTACTTTTTATCAATGTTAAAAAATCCATAGCATCTAAAGGAGGTAATTGATTATGTTTACGAACGCTATTCACCGCCGCCTTTAAAAAATACATGTTATTAACACCCGGAATCTCAACCGGATATTGAAATGCCAAAAACAATCCCGCAGTTGCGCGCGCTTCTGGCGCTAACTCCATGATATTTTGACCATCTAACAAAATTTCACCCTGCGTCACTTGATAATCTTCACGACCCGCTAAAATATTAGCGAGCGTGCTTTTACCAGAACCATTAGGGCCCATGATGGCATGCACTTCACCTGCTTTAACATGCAAATTAATACCGCGCAGGATAGATTTCGTTTTTTGTTTTTCATCTTGAATAGTCGCATGTAAATTTTTAATAATTAGCATTAGCCAACACTCCCCTCTAAACTCACTTCTAATAATTTTTGCGCTTCAACGGCAAATTCCATCGGTAATTCATTAAACACGCGCTTACAAAAACCATTCACGATCATGGAAACTGCATCTTCTATACTTAAGCCACGTTGTCGACAGTAAAACAACTGATCCGCCCCAATTTTTGAGGTATAAGCTTCATGTTCAATTTGTGCGGTGGGATTTTTAACTTCAATATAAGGAAAAGTATGTGCGCCGCAGGTATTACTCAATAACAGTGATTCACACTGAGTGTAATTACGAGCGTTGTGCGCCTGTGGCAATACCCGTACTAAACCACGATAGGTATTCTGGCCAAAACCTGCAGAAATACCTTTTGATATAATAGTGCTGCGCGTGTTCTTACCCATATGAATCATTTTTGTGCCGGTATCCGCTTGCTGACGATGATTCGTCAATGCCACAGAGTAAAACTCACCGACTGAATGATCGCCCTGCAAAATTACACTAGGATATTTCCAGGTAATCGCTGAACCCGTCTCAATCTGTGTCCACGAAATTTTTGAATGCGTGCCACGACAAGCACCACGCTTAGTCACAAAATTATAAATCCCACCACGGCCTTCTTCATCGCCGGGATACCAATTTTGTACGGTAGAATATTTTATTTCTGCATTATCCAGTGCTATGAGCTCAACCACCGCTGCATGCAATTGATTTTCATCTCGCATCGGCGCAGTGCAGCCTTCTAAATAACTCACATGGCTATCGGCGTCTGCAATAATTAAAGTACGTTCAAATTGACCCGTATTCGCTGCATTAATACGAAAGTATGTGGATAACTCCATAGGGCAACGCACTCCCTTTGGGATATAAACAAAAGAACCATCACTAAATACCGCAGAATTAAGCGTCGCAAAAAAATTATCGCGATAGGGCACCACAGTGCCTAAGTATTTTTCCACTAATTCTGGATGTTCTTGCACCGCTTCCGAAAAAGAACAAAAAATAACACCCGCTTCAGCCAACTTCCCTTTAAAAGTAGTAGCGACTGACACACTATCAAACACAGCATCCACCGCAACCCCTGCCAACCGGCCTTGTTCATGCAAAGGAATACCTAATTTTTTATACGTTTCTAATAATTGAGGATCCACTTCCTCTAAACTCTTAGGCCCATCCTTTTTAACTCTAGGCGCAGAATAATAAATAATACTTTGGTAATCGATCTCTGGAAAATTTACATGTGCCCATTCTGGCGGCGACAATGTTAGCCAATGTTGATAAGCGCGCAACCGCCATTGCAACATAAACTCAGGTTCATTCTTAAGCTTAGAAATCTTTCGAATAACCTCTTCTGACAAACCAGGCGCAAACGTGTCCGATTCAATCTCAGTGATAAACCCGTATTGATAATTTTTATTAACGATTTGCTTTAAATACTGATTACTCATGCATCATACCTTTTACCGTCACCGGAATACCTCGTAATGTCGTCGCAGCATTCCTTGCGAGCGGGCGGATCATATCATGTAAGGTAAGCCCTGCTAAGACTGAGAAAATCATTTTATTAACCACCCGCCAATTCTCTTTGATCGTACAATGCGCATCTATTGCACAGCCATTGTTCAAAGTACAGCATTCTGTCAAAGCCAGCTTCCCCTCTATGGCAGAAACAATCTCCGCCACCGTCACCTCTGAAGCATTTTTTGCTAATTGATACCCGCCCCCTTGCCCTCGATAGGAAATCACTAATCCAGCTTCCGCCAATATTTTCAAAAGCTTACTGACTGTTGGCAGGCCAAGATGCGACTGTTCTGCTATCCAGGCCGCACTTCGGATCACATTCGCATCACCCGCTAAATGGCTCAAGATAATGAATGCATAATCAGTCAATTTACCTATCCGCAACATTTTTTTTTGCCTCAGAACCTGGGGAGAGCTACAGTACCATATTAGTACTATTTAGTGCAAATAATGAGTGACTTACAAAGCGTTGTAAAATTTCTTACAATTGTGTTATTATTGACCCACTTTTGAATATGCTTACAAAAATCGACACGAAAGGGGATGACTACATGAAAGCACTTTTAATTACATTACTTTTGGCCTGTTCTTCAACGGCTTTTGCTGAAACTATCCCATGTCCGACTTCGGATAATTCTACATCACCAGAACAAGCTTGGAATATACAGTTCAAGACTCTCGATCACCATGAGGAAGATATGCCTGTGTATACATACAGATTTTATCATCCTATCACTAAAACACTGGATCAATCATGGAAGAACCCTACTATCATTTTTGATTCTATTCAATTCACTTCCACTCCTACCCGTGTTGCATATGACAGTACGAGCGCAATGACCCTAATTTGTAACGGAAAATATTCAGGTAAATACACTAGACCAGGCCTAATTTTGGGAACATGGCAATTAGTTGAAAAAAACGTAATGGAAGCAAACCTGCCTGTACCTCCGATATATAAAACATGTGTAATAGTTATCGATAGAAATGGGTCATCATTTGATTGCACTAAGTATCAAGCTACTGCTTAGAGCTCATTCCCACGCAGAAGAAAGATGGCAGAAGGCTGGAAGAGGGAATATAAAATGCCTTTCTATCCTTTTTTCTTAACTTTTGAATAAAAAATATTCTAATCGGGGAACTAAAAATGTATTTTGCTTTGGCCTTTGGCCACCTTCCCCCTGCGTGAGAAGGAATTCTAAGCAGTAGCTTCTAAATTTTATCCTGTACGTAAAATGTGAATGTGAACGTGTCCGTCTTTCTCTCCCTTCTGCTAAATGCCTCACAACTCAGGGCGCCATACTCAATACTATTTAGTGCAAATAATGAGTTTCTTCCTAATGCTTGTAAACATTTTACAATTTGTTTATTGTTGGCCTGCTTTACAAAACCTAGGGAGGATACAAAAATGAAAAAACTTTTAATTGCGTTACTATTAATAACCTGCTCTTCAGTTGCTTCTGCTGATAATATTCCTTGCCCATCTTCAGCTAACTATTCCTTTAACGGGACGCTCTGGAAAATTAGTCTTGAAAATGCAATGCCGTATAACACCTGCAATTTGGGAACATACTTATCTGGTCAAAAGTGTGAGCCTTTAAGTAATCATCATCTTTATTCTCATCCTTATAATCCTATCACTAAAAGAATGGAGCAGCCTGCAATAGCTTTTGATTCTATTCAGTTCACTGAGTCTGCTGCTCACATTAATCATAACAGTTCAAACGAAATGACTCTCCAGTGTGAAGGAACTTATTCAGGCGAATTTTTTTGGTTTTGGTCGGTGAAACCATTGAAAGGGGCGATGAAAGCAGAGTTATTATTGCCTTCTACTTACAAAACATGTACATCTGCTCCTAATGGATCATCATTTGATTGTAGTCAGTAAAAAGATTTATTAAAGAATCTAAAAGCCGGAGTGATTGCTAATGAAAAAACTGATCCCCCTTTTAATTTTAACCCTCAGCACCCATGCAGCGGCTGAAGTTATTAATTGCCCAACTTCGAAAAATTTTACTTTTCAGGAAAAAAAGTGGAAGCTGCTGGTGGATAAAGACACCAGAGAAGAAACGCCTCCTTATAACTATGGCAAAGACTTTTACAACTATGATCCTTGGCTACACATTATAGAAGGACATCCGACAAAAGGAATTTATGGCATGACATTCGAGTACAATACCTTTTCTTCTCGCGCAGCAAAGGATAAAAATGGAATAACACTTCAATGTAATGGCACCTATGCGTCAAATGAATGTTCTGCATCATGGTGGAGCGCCTGCAGGACTGCAAAGGGAAATATTCACGCTTCTTTATCATTGGATAATAATTACAAATTCTGCATGCCTATCAGCAGCACTTCATTTGATTGTGAAAAATAACTAGGATTCTCATTTAATGGCTAAAGCTCATATTACCTTACATCAGCTCGAATTAAAAATAGCATTAGGCGCGTTTAATATAGAGCGTGCCGCTCTGCAGAGTATATGGCTGGACATTGATATTCGCTTTCAAACACCTCCGCACGCGTGTCGAACTGATCAACTTAAGGATACTTATTGCTACGATTCACTCACACAAAAAATTGCTGAACAAATCACACCTCGCACATTTCATTTGCTTGAGCATGTCGCACATGAAATTTATCAACTCATAAAAAATTCTTACACAGAATCAATCGAAGTACTTGTCAAGGTCACCAAAAAACCATTACTCTCATCAAATCTAGTGATTGCAAATGCGAGCTTTTCATATGGAGATACATGATTGGTCATTCTAGGCTTAGGCACAAATTTGGGTGATCGCTTAGCTAACTTGCGTCAGGCATACCAATTAATCAAAAAAATCCCCCAATTTTCTGTTTTACAAATATCGCCTGTTTATATTTCCGATGCGCTTTTACCAGAAAACGCGCCAAAAGAATGGGACAGGCCCCATCTTAATTTAGCATTACGTTGCGAAACAAAACTCACACCCTTAGAGCTCTTACAACATACAAAAAAAATCGAGCAGCAATTAAAAAGCGCTGACAAAAAACATTGGGGGCCTCGCATGATTGATATTGATTTATTAGCCTGGGACGATCTCATACTTTATGACGATAAACTACATATCCCTCATGAACAGTTGCACGAAAGACCTTTTGCTCTCTGGCCACTAACAGATGTAGCTCCTCGTTGGTGTTATCCATTACCAGGCCCCCTACAAGGCAAAACAGCAACTGAACTCGCTGCACCTTGGGGCTCGAAATTTACAGGTACCGCACCCCTACACACAAAACAAATTTTACAGCGCATCGATTCGCCCCAGTGGGTAGGCATCATAAACCTGACACCCGATTCATTTTCAACAGATGGTTTTATAAATAACGAAGAAAATGCATGGCATCACACACAACACTTAGTGAATACCGGCGCAGAAATTCTTGATTTAGGTGCAGAAGCCACGGGTCCCCATGCAGTATTACTCAACTCCGATGAAGAATGGAGCCGTTTAAAACCCCTATTAACAAAAATCATCGCTGAAAAAGCCACTTTCCTTATTCCCCCCAAAGTGAGTGTCGATACACGCCATGCCATAGTCGCTGAAAAAGCACTCGAACTCGGCGCAGACTGGATTAATGATGTCAGCGGATTAGAAGATCCTGCTATGCGTGAACTCTTAAAAATAAATCCATGTGACATTGTATTTATGCACCATTTAGGCATCCCTACCCATAAAAATAGATGCCTGCCTCTTAACCAAGATCCTGTTCAGCTAGTATACCAATGGGCAAAACAACGTCTCACTGAATTAGAAAAAGCAGGCATCACATCCTCACGCCTCATTTTTGATCCGGGCATAGGCTACGGCAAAACAGCAGAACAATCGTTAGAAATAATAAAAAATATAAGCCACTTCCACCAACTCGGCGTCCGCTTATTAGTCGGCCATTCTCGAAAATCATTTTTAACACAATTTACCACAAAACCCGCTTCCGAACGTGATCCAGAGACCACGCTTATTTCTCAACAACTAGCCAATCAGTCTGTGGATTATTTGCGAGTACACAATGTAGAAATAAATGCGCGCGCATTACGCATTACAAAAGAATTTTCCGTGCTTCCATAAAAACCCGATGTATCTCCACGAATTTGTCCCTAAAAAACACCGTCATTGGTGTAAAAGTTACATAATTCGTTGATAGAATTGCCATCTACAACGAACCCCAGGCCTGTCTTCCCGCAAAATTTTCGTCAACAATTCTAAATAAAAACACTGCTCTCGCACGAAAATTTGTGCGGGATCCGGTTACAGCCCGCAGTACTTTAGGACGTGACCAGACATCCGAAAAAAGTTAGGTTCCATTAATTATTTTAACATTGCGCTGTTGCATAATTTCAATTATCGAAGGCTGCCGTTTTTGTGGAACAGGATTAATCGCTAAATCACATCCCAAATTACCGTCTTCTTTTAAAAAAACAGTTGCCACGGAATTATCCGGCCATCTCCAATCTGTAGGATAAGTATTTGAACATACAATATCAGAATAAGCTCCTTTAGGCGCTACGACAGCAATAACAATTTTTAATTCAGTTAGCTTATCTGAAGTTAATGATGGCAAAGGCGGCGTTTCACCTGGATAAGAAGGAACAAAAGGAGCTACATTGACAGCATGACCACCACCCATCGTTTCCATAACAATACAGCTTGTATTTAAATAGCTATAACCATTTGCAGAAGAATAGTACCCCGGAATATTCGCCACGTGATTAAGAGATCCTATTGGATCAGGCACGCCGAACATACCATTAACCGTCTCAATCTTCGCAGACAGCACAACATCTTTTCCTACATTATTAACCACACAAAATCGTGTTTCAGCAGCAACACAAACACCACTCACCAAACTGAATAATGCCAATAAAATACATTGTCTAATTATTTTAATATGCATTTCTTTCCTCCTCTTAGCTCCGAAAATAATACTAAAAGTATACACCATGAGCTAAAGTTAATCAATTTAGTCAAAAAACCTCATTAACTTCCCCAACCCCAAATAAAAAATATGTCCAACCCTAACAAAGAAGACGTCAAAACCGCCCCCAATACATATCCACTATCACCCCCGGCATTAACTCTGCGACTCAGTTTCGAGGCCGTGGGGTTAATGCAGGCGACTCGGTGCCAGGGATGGCACCATAAACGACATGGATGTCGTGTTTGGAGCTAGAATTAACCCCACGGCCTCGAAACTGAGTCGCAGCCACCATCCATCACCCTTGCTTTTCGAAAACCTCCGCCACCGTCCGAAATGACCCAAAAACCACAACCCTATCCTGCCCACTATTCGCCCTCTCCATCGCCAACTTTTCCGCTTCTCTAATAGACTCACAAAAAACAACATTCCCCAAATTCAACTTCCTAAAACAATACGCCAACACTTCATTCGACGCCCCACGCTCCGAACCTAAAGCGGCCACATACCAATAATCCACAACCGATTGAACCACCCGCACCGTCTCAATAATATCCTTATCCACCAACATCGAAAAAACAGCATGCGTCTTACCTAAACAAGGATTTTTATATAAATAATTCCTCAACATTTCCACAGCCGCCGGATTATGCGACACATCCAAAATACGTGTAATTTCCCCTGGAATAACTTGAATTCGCCCCGGCAACGCCACATTTTTTAACCCAACTTCGATCGCATCCCGTTTCACAGATAATGTCTTTTGCAACAACTCAATCACCATCAACACCGTAGCCATATTCTGTAACGCCAAAGACGGCAACGGCAAATTATCTAATGTAGTCTCCCCGCAAGACCACGCCCAACTTTGTTCTTTCTCAATAAAATTAAATTCCCGCCCTTGCAAAAACAAAGACGTCTTTAACAAATCCGCATACTGCAACACAGAAGAGGGCGGCTCAAAATCACCATAAACAGCCTGCTGATACGGTCGAAAAATACCCGCCTTTTCATACCCAATAGCATCACGCGTCTTCCCCAACCAATCCACATGATCAATTCCTATACTTGCAATAACTGCTACATCCGCAGAAATAACATTCACCGCATCCCACCGCCCACCCATACCTACTTCCAAAATCCAAACATCCAAATCCGCTTTTTTAAAAATAACCAACGCTGCCAATGTCCCAAACTCAAACGGCGTTAACGTCATTTCACCACATGCTTTCGCCACCTCTTTAAATGAATCGCACAATAAAGAATCAGAAACGGACTCACCCTGCAATCGCACCTGCTCGTTATAGCGCAATAAAAACGGCGTCGTAAACGCGCCTACTTTATAACCTGCTGCCAACATAATGGCTTCTATTCCCGCAACACAAGAACCCTTACCATTAGTCCCCGCCACAGTAACAACTACCGGCTTCTTACCTAATAACCCTAATTTTTCAGCCAGTTGCAAAGTTCGTTCCAAACTCAAATCAATTTCTTTACCATGCAACGACTTAATCCAATCCAACCATTCAATTAATTTCATCCCCTCACCCCTACAAACTGTTCACAACCTATGATCAAGCTACTCATTGTCTGTGTATAACCTTTAAAAAACAACCTAACCCCCTTTTTATCCACATGAGTACATTTTGAAACACAGCGAGAACAAGAGTTTTCCACAGCTTTATACACCTATAAGCCTCATGAATATATTTAAATTAAATGCGTTTTCCACAGAAAATCCCTCCCTTATAAATAAAAGCTACAAAATAAGGAATATATATAAAAGATTTAATATTATTAGACGAGGACAAATCTATAAATCAAACCGTTTGACAAGCACCCAAATGCTACCTATCATTAGCCCCCTGATTTTAAAGATTAGTTAAGGGTAGGAATCTCATGAAAAGAACATATCAGCCCAGTGCAATTAAACGTAAAAGAACACACGGCTTTAGAGCACGTATGGCAACTAAAGGCGGTCGTGCTGTAATTAACAGACGTCGTGCAAAAGGTCGTAAACAATTAGCTGTATAATAATTTAACAAAATAAAAATAACTTGAATTTTCCTCACAACCACAGACTAGTTACCACAGCAGACTTTAAATCCGTATTTGATAAATCGAATAAGGTAAGTCAACGTTGTTTACTAGTCTTGTTTAAGCCAAATCAAAAATCCCACGCACGATTAGGATTAGTGATAGGAAAACGCGCTATCAATCGTGCAGTTGATAGAAATAGAACTAAACGCATTTTGCGAGAAAGTTTTAGACATTATCAAGAAAAGCTAACTGGTTTCGATGTCATTGTTATTGCCAGACAAAAATGTGATAAATTAACAAAACAAAAATTACGTGAAGGCATAGATCAATTGTGGGAAAAATTATTAACGCACTCTTGAGAAATCTCTTAACAGCTTATCAATATTTGATAAGCCCATTGTTTGGTAATTGCTGTCGTTTTTTTCCCTCTTGTTCTCACTATGCTATAGATGCCATAAAAATCCACGGTGTTTTACGTGGATGTTATTTAACCTTCAAAAGAATTTTACGTTGCCATCCTTGGTGTCAAGGTGGCGTTGACCTAGTACCGGAAAAAATACCTCATGTCTAAAATACTCGATTCACTTCGTATTGGTTTATATGGCGCAGTTGTTGCAATACTATTACTCTTTTATCAAGCATGGGAAAAAGAACATACACCCACTACAACTCAGTCAATACCCAACATAAGTTCTACAACACCATCCAATAATTACATTCCAACAGTCACAGAACCTGCAACTCAAACAAAAATAACGAGTAATGCAAATTCTGTTGCAACAACACCCACACAAACAACAAGTAATAATCCTCTTATTCATATCACAACAGATACCTTTGAAGCTGATATCGATACAGTAGGTGGTAATCTTACACAAATAAAATTACTTGAATTTCCTGCTGAACTACACTCAACTCAATCTTTTTTATTATTAAATGATTTACCAGAAAGTCGTTATTTAGCACAAAGCGGTTTATTAAATGCAGAAGGTCCAGATACTTCTAAAGGCCAAGCTATTTACACAACAGACCAACAAAATTATGTATTAACACCTGATCAACAACAAATTCAAGTTAATTTATATTGGCAAAATGCACAAGGTATCAAAATTACTAAGTCATTTATCTTTAAACGTGGCCAATATGATATCAATGTAAAATATCAAATTGATAACCAATCCAAACAAGCTTGGGATGGTAATTTATATTTACAACTCTTACGTAAAAATTCTGGAGAAAATGCACATCAAAGTCATTTAAGCACCACTGCAACTTATTTCGGTGCTGCTATCTCAAGCCCAGATAAACGATTTCAAAAAATTACTTTTAATGAAATGACTTCAAAAAATGTCGACCAAACCATCACAGGTGGTTGGGCAGCTATGATTCAACATTATTTTGTCAGTGCCTGGGTACCTGATAATACAATGCCATTACAATATTTTTCTCATGTAACCAATGATGGCTTATATACCATTGGAATGATCAGCCCTAAAATCAATGTTCAACCAGGTCAAACCATAACAACCCATTCCCAATTTTATGCTGGACCTGCTATTGCTGATAATTTAGATAAAGTATCACCCAGTTTAAAACTAACCATTGATTATGGATGGTTTTGGTTTATCTCTGGCATTATTTTTTGGATGATGCAACATATCTACAATATTGTAGGTAACTGGGGCTGGTCTATTGTTCTAGTGACCGTGATCATCAAACTCATGTTCTATCATTTGTCTGCCAAAAGTTATCGCTCGATGAGCGGCATGAAAAAATTGCAGCCTAAAATTGCATTACTTAAAGAACGCCTTGGTAATGATAAGCAAAAATTCACACAAGCTACTTTAGAACTCTATAAAAAAGAAAAAGTGAATCCCATGAGTGGTTGTTTGCCTATACTTGTGCAAATCCCCGTTTTCATCGGACTCTACTGGGTGTTGATTGAAAGTGTGCAACTCAGACAAGCACCTTTCATTTTCTGGATTCATGATTTATCCATCAAAGATCCTTTTTATATCTTGCCTGTGTTAATGGGTATATCCATGTTCTTACAACAACGGTTGAACCCACCACCACCTGATCCCATGCAAGCAAAAATAATGATGTTAATGCCTATTGTATTCACAGCATTATTTCTAAACTTCCCAGCAGGACTCATGTTGTATTGGTTTGTAAACAACTCACTCTCGTTTTTACAACAATGGTACATTATGCGTAGTGTCGCAACGCCTCTGAAAAAGAAAAAACGCGATAATGCAAAATAACCTGTTAGAAACTATTGTTGCTCTTGCCACGCCACCCGGACGTGGCGGGGTCGCCATAGTGCGTATCTCGGGTCCCTTAGTTAAAGAAATTGCCAAAGTCATATTAGATAAACCACTTCAAACTCGTTATGCCGTTTACTCTTCTTTTCTTGATGCATCGACTCAAATTATCGATAAAGGCATTGCCTTGTTTTTCCCAGGCCCCAACTCTTTTACTGGCGAAGACATATTAGAATTACATGCCCATGGCGGGCCTATTATTACCGATAGTCTCATTCGTCAGATTGTCACTTTAGGCGCTAGACTCGCAAAACCGGGTGAGTTTACTGAACGTGCTTTTTTAAATGACAAAATCGATCTTGTTCAAGCAGAAGCAATTGCTGATTTAATTGATGCCTCATCAGAACAAGCAGCACGTGCGGCCATGCGTTCCTTACAAGGTGAATTTTCTGAAAAAATAAATTTACTCGTTAATGCATTAATACGTTTGAGAACGTATATTGAAGCCGCCATTGATTTTACCGAAGAAGAAATTAATTTTTTAGCAGACAAACAAATTGAAATTGATTTATTAGCTATTATCACTATGCTGGAAACAATTCAA
Source organism: Legionellales bacterium UBA4722 (assembly GCA_002404295.1). Taxonomy (GTDB): domain Bacteria; phylum Pseudomonadota; class Gammaproteobacteria; order DSM-16500; family DSM-16500; genus UBA4722. The sequence continues at coordinate 9,935 of DHJK01000007.1, read as the reverse complement.
AAAGAAGCAATGCAAGGTAGTTTATTGCGTGATGGTATTACAGCAGTGATTGCAGGCTTACCGAATGCGGGTAAATCTAGTTTGTTAAACCAATTAAGTGGCAGAGAAGCCGCAATCGTGACCGATATTCCGGGAACAACGCGTGATCTATTACGCGAACATATTATTATTGACGGCATGCCCTTACATATTATCGATACAGCCGGATTGCGTGAAAGCCAGGATCTGGTTGAACAAGAAGGAATTAAAAGAGCACATACAGAAATTGAACGTGCGGATTTAATATTATTTGTGATAGATGCTAATGATCCTGTTATCCCAGATTTAAATCTTTTTATTAAAAAAAATACCAAAACATGCTACGGTTATTAAAATATTCAATAAAATTGATTTATTACAAGAGTCCCCATCACTAACTCAAAAAAATGAAATCATAGAAATCGCATTATCTGCAAAAAATGGCGAAGGCATTGAATTATTAAAAAAACAAATTAAATTAAGTGTTGGGTTACAAACAACCAATGAAGGTATTTTTTCAGCAAGACGCAGACATATTGATGCGTTAATACGTGCAAGTGCTTTTACACACAGCGGATTAAAACAATTAAAAGAATATCAAGCAGCTGAGCTACTTGCAGAAGATTTAAGACAAGCTCAAATAGCATTAAGTGAAATTACAGGAACATTCACTTCTAATGATCTACTAGGAAAAATCTTTTCTAGCTTTTGCGTTGGAAAATAATTGGAAAGATGTATATTAAGCGCCGCTTAGAACACCTCTCCCCTTGTGGGAGAGGTCGACTCCGAAGGAAGCGGGTGAGGGGTGCTTTTAGCGGCACAGCGTGAAAATCAAATTGCTTTTTCAAAAAGAAACTAAAGCGTTTCTTAAGCATCTTTTATATTATAAACACAGGCCGCTAAAAGCACCCCTCACCAGTCGCATCAAGCCGACCTCTCCCACAAGGGGAGAGGTGCCCTAATCTACGGAGCAATATGAATGGAAAAATACCTCAACCGCTACACTGCAGGCCAAGCTCTTGCCAACGAACTCAAGCTGTATTCAAACCGCTCAGACGTTATTATCCTCGCCCTGCCACGCGGAGGCGTCCCAGTCGCCTACGAGGTCGCTAAAACCCTAAAAGCCCCCCTAGATGTCTTCATCGTCCGCAAGCTAGGTGTCCCAGGCCATGAAGAACTCGCCATGGGTGCCATTGCCATGGGTGACATCATTGTCTTCAATCAAGATGTGATCAAAAATCTCTCTATCTCAAAACAAACCATCGATCAAGTCATCACCGCAGAATCCCAAGAGTTAAAAAGAAGAGAACTGATCTACCGCGGCCATAAACTTTTTCCAACCCTCAAAGATAAAACCATAATCCTAGTAGATGACGGCATTGCAACCGGCGCAACCTTACGCGCCGCAATCAAAGCACTACATCAATTTAAACCAGCCACTCTTATCGTTTCCGTTCCCGTTGCTGAAACCACAATCGCTGAAAAAATATCTAAATTAGTAGATAAATTAGTTTGCCCGTTAATTACAGATAATTTTTACGCTGTTGGTCAATATTATGATAATTTTTCTCAAACTACGGATGAAGAAGTACATAATTTATTAAATAAATCGTAAGCATTCTGTCAACCCTTTTAAACTTACCCTGCTGCCATTGCGAGCGCGAGCGAAGCAACCTAGTCTTTCAGCGCTGCATCGTGCACAGATGTACTAATCAGCATTACAAGATTAGGTTGCTTCGCTCGCGCTCACAATGACAGCAGGGGTAAATAAACGAATTAACTGAATACTTACAATGGGTCTAGATAATCCTTTGATTTCATTGATAAGCTTAAAAAAAAGTATTTTTTAAAATATAGTCTATACTTTTAGAACTAATATTTCGTTTGCAAAGAATTAAGAAAGAAAAAGCACTGGAGGATAATTATGAGTTTACCAGGATTTAGTGAAAGTGAAGATTTTGAAAATGATAAAAAATTGCTTAATGAACATAATGAAATTTTAAAGCAGGCTTCACTTTATGATGATAATGATGATGATAAAAATCAACTTACCCATAACGCATCTCTTGTGAAAGAAATGTTAGATGAAAAAAACCATGAAAAAGAAATACTGCAAGAAACTATTGATATTTATATACAACAAAAAAAACTCGGAAGCGCTATCTCACTATTACGTTTACAAAAAGACGCTTCGCAAGGAATAACATCTTATTATACTAAGATTGATAGCGATTTAGTTTTATTTCGTGATGCCACCAATCAATATCAAAATCAAAATGATACTCACCATAATTGGGCTATATTAGGAATTAACTATGCAGCCGCTGCAATAAATTTATTAGAGTCTCATGGAATACCTATCGATGAAAATGAACAGTTTAGTAAAACATTGTATTTAGAGCTTTGCGGAATTTTTAAAAAATATAGAAAGAAATAATTCTGATCCCGAAATGAGTCTTGGACTTTACGTCCATGAAAAGTTGATTCCTTTGTTATTAGCTGAGGTTAAGATAAATGAAGGTCCTCTTAATAATATTAAAAACGAGCTAACAAAAAAATTAATCAAAAAAAAATTAGCAGAAGTTCGTGATTTTGGTAATTTTGATCATGAAAATATGTGTGTTGCTACAAAAATTAAAATAGGCGACCAAGAGATATTACAAATTGATTTTCCTTTAGGTGGCGATATGTCAGCGGAGTTAACCAAAGACTATAACTATCTTAATAAATTAAATAATAATGATAAATATGATAATGACGATTATGAAGAAAGAGAGAAAGAGAAGAGAGCCATCCCTTGGTATGAGAACCAAGCATCTTATATCCAACATTTAATAAAAAAATACGCATCACAGATAAAGATGGATTCAATATTTCCAACACAGTTAAGAAGATATATTTCAGGAGCCAAAAATGTAGGCGAAGAATTTATAGTAGATATAAGAAGTGGTAAAATAATTCAACACCATTATCATTCAGCTACTCCAGCTCATACCCTTGAAATAGGTAGTCAGGTTGCCACGAATCAATCTATAACACAGCTAAAATCATTAACAAATGCACAGCATATGCTTGTGCTTTCATTACTAAGTCCAATCTCTAGATTGTCGGACGATAGCGATCTAGTTAATCAAATTGATAATGCTGTAAAAGAAAGCAAAGAATCAAACATTCATTTCTCAAATATTCCAGTGAATGGCTGGCGAGTCATCGTTCCAAAACAGATGACCGGTGTAAACTGGTTAGTTGAAGAAGCAAAAAGTCATAAAGACAATAAATCTTTACCACTTCATAGCAATGAAAGAAATAATTTAGTAGATTTAATACAAGCATTCGACCGTTTAAGTAGCGGCTCAACGTTTAAATGGGATTCTGAAAACCGTAATTTACAGTTAGTTTCAGTTATTGAGAGATTAGGTCATGCAATTAATGAAGCACACCAAATAACTCATCCAAATGATACCCAACAATTCATTGCTGTTGTTTCTGCTTGCCAGAGTGGTAAAGATCGCGCTGGACTTGCACGCATAAAAGCCGTAATCGATGCAGCCATACATTATTTTAAACCAAAAAGCCAAGTAGAAAAAGTTGAAATACATACTGCTGTCATTAACGCACGTCAAGTTCCAGCTCAAGCTGGATTTAAAGGAGGGACAGAGGGTGCTGATGGTTTAAAATCGGATACAGCAACTGCGTTGCCTTCATCTTGGAATCAATGGAAGGACGCTCTATTTAAAAAAACTGCTTCATACAACAAAGGTATCCCAAAAGATCCACGAAAATTGAAATGGTATAAAAATACAAATACTCTTATCGCTGCGGGTTTATTAGTGGTAGGCGGTGCATTATGTGCTACTGGAGTAGGTGCCCTTGTAGGTGCGCCACTTATTACAGGTAGCATTATCGGTGGTGTCGTTGGTTCACTTTCTGTAGCGGCAATAGGTGCAGGTGTAGGTGTGGGCGCGGTCTCGACAGTAGCAGGGATTAAATATTCTATTGATACAATTAAAGAAAGTTATCGTATTTCTGAGCATTATAACAAAAGAGACATGCTAGAGATGAGATCTCAAGTTAAAAAAACTACTTTCTTAGACGGACAAGAAAGTGATGATAAGAGACCTTCAAATTCAAACAGCCGAATGGGTCGGCGTTTTAGTGGTATAGATAGCGTTCCAAATGATAATAGTGATGATGAAGAATATAAACTAGAACAATCAAATGAATATATTGATGAAGAGGAGGCTCTTATAGGAATTCGGGAGTTATTGGCGTCAAAAACGATGATTAGTCTTGAGATGTCTAGCGCCATCATTCCTTCTTTAAAATATATAAAGGTAGCAGAGCTAGTAAAGAATACGTTACTTTCTCGGACTAATAACTTCACATCAGCATTTGTAAAGGCTGATTTTAAATCAGGAATAGAAAATGAATACCCAATATCAAGTAGACCTAATCATATAAAGGAATTCTTAAAATTAAAAAGTTTAAATTCTGATCCTAGACTTGAATCAGGCAGAGCTTCTTCTAGCCCTAAACCTCATTCTCCCGGGTAACGATAATTAACTGGATTTTTCTTACTCATTGAGTAATGCTAAAACCGCATTATCCAATCTCGCCCATACCCTAACCCCAAAGCAATATGCTATCCTCAATATCCTTTTAATCACGGACAGTTATTGCTATGCAAAAACCCATCATCTTAGTCGACGGCTCATCCTACTTATACCGCGCATTCCACGCCATGCCCGCACTTACCAATTCAAAAGGCTTTCCCACAGGCGCGGTATACGGTGTAATCAACATGCTCCGCCGACTACTCACAGAATACGACCCAGAATCTATAGTTGTCATATTCGATGCCAAAGGTAAAACATTTCGAGATGACTTATATCCAGCCTACAAAGCACATAGAAAAGAAATGCCTACCGAATTAGTACAACAAATAGAGCCTATCCACGCCATCGTTAGAGCTCTAGGCTTACCCCTGATTATGCATGAAGGCGTAGAAGCCGATGATGTGATTGGCACACTCGCAAAAATCGCATCAAAAGAGCAACGTGCCACACTTGTTTCAACCAGCGATAAAGACTTGGCACAATTAGTCGATCCATTCATAACGTTAGTCAACACCATGACAGATACTGTTTTAGATCCAAAAGCAGTGCTAGTAAAAATGGGCGTCACACCAGAGCAGGTCATCGATTATCTAGCGCTCGTAGGTGATACATCGGATAATATTCCAGGCGTACCTCAAGTAGGACCTAAAACAGCTGTTAAATGGTTATTAGAATACGGATCATTAGATAATCTGGTGGCACACGCTGATGCTATCAAAGGAAAAGTAGGCGAAAATTTACGCGCTTCTTTAGAACAACTTCCTTTAGCAAAAAAACTCGCCACTATAAAATTAGATGTTCCCCTACAATTTCAATTAGACGATTTAAAGCGTCAACCCCAAGACAATGAATCACTCAAAAAACTATTTCAAGAAATGGAATTCAAAAATTGGTTAAACGCATTATTAGAAAAAGCACCAGTTACTAAAATAGATGATAAATATGCAGGCTATGAAACTATTTTAACCCAAACAGCATTAGCCGGCTGGATAAAAAAATTAGAACAAGCAGAGTTAATTTCATTTGATACGGAAACCACAAGCCTGAATTATATGGAAGCCATGATTGTCGGTGTTTCATTTGCAATAACACCCGGAAAAGCAGCTTATATTCCACTTGCACATGATTATGCTGATGCTCCACCGCAATTAAGTCGTCAATATGTTTTATCACAATTAAAACCGCTTCTTGAAAACCCAGCACTCAAAAAAGTAGGCCAAAATATCAAATATGATCTTGAAGTATTGGCTAATCACGGTATTCAGCTTCAAGGCATTGCTTATGACACAATGTTGGAATCTTATATTTTAGATAGTAATAGTTCAAACCATGATATGGATTCACTGGCTTTAAAATATTTAGGCTGGCGTACTATTTCATTTACAGATGTAGCTGGCAAAGGCGCAAAACAAATTACTTTTAATCAAGTGCCCATACCAACCGCAGCCACATATGCAGCAGAAGATGCTGATGTCACTTTGCAATTACACCAAGCGCTATGGCCAAAATTACAAAAAGAACCCGGATTGAAATCTGTGTTAGAAGACATAGAAATACCGCTTATTCCTGTTTTGGCACGCATGGAGTTATACGGTGTATTCATTGATGTTGAAATGCTGAAAAACCAAAGCGCAGAATTAGAAAAAAAATTAAATGAATTAGATCTAGAAATAGTAGCGCAAGCGGGCGTTTCATTTAATTTAAATTCCCCTAAACAATTACAAGAAATTTTATTTACTAAATTAAAGCTGCCTATATTACAAAAAACGCCTACAGGACAACCCTCAACCGCAGATCCTGTATTACAAGAGCTCGCATTAGAATACCCTTTGCCAAAACTGATTATACAATATCGCAGCTTAAGCAAATTAATCACAACCTATACTAAAAAACTACCCGAACAAGTCAATCCAAAAACCCATAGAATACACACCTCTTATAATCAAACGGGTGCTGCCACAGGACGTTTATCCTCATCAGAGCCCAATTTGCAAAATATTCCTGTGCGAATGCAAGAAGGCCGCCGTATTCGACAAGCTTTTATTGCCCCAAAAGGCTATAAAATTATCAGCGCAGACTATTCTCAAATAGAATTACGCATCATGGCGCATATTTCAAATGATCCAGGTTTGTTACAAGCCTTTTCACAAAACCTGGATATTCACACAGCAACCGCAGCTGAAGTATTAGGTATCCCCTTAGAAAAAGTCACAAGCGATGAAAGACGCAGTGCAAAAGCGATTAACTTTGGTTTGATTTATGGCATGTCTGCTTTTGGCTTGGCAAAACAATTAGGCGTCGATCGTGATGCAGCACAAACCTATATTGATCGCTATTTTGCACGTTATGAAGGTGTAAAAGCGTACATGGAAGATACCCGAGCCAAAGCGCATCAACAAGGCTATGTAGAAACCTTATGGGGAAGACGACTTTATTTGCCCGAAATTAACTCTAGCCAAATTTTACGAATGCGAGCAGCAGAACGAACAGCCATTAATGCACCTTTGCAAGGCTCCGCAGCTGATATCATTAAGCGCGCCATGATTGCAGTTGATCATTGGCTACAATCAAATACTGTGGATGCCAAAATGATTATGCAAGTACACGATGAATTAGTATTTGAGGTGGCTGAGGCAGAAGCAGATATCTTAATTAATAAAATCCGTACTTGTATGATGGATGCAGCTTCACTTAAAGTCCCTTTACTGGTCTCGATCGGTGAAGGCGATAATTGGGATGCTGCTTCAGGACATTAATGTATACTATGTCCCATGGAAAATAACACACAAAAAATTCTACTTGGCTTTGATTTTGGCATGAAGCGGATCGGCGTGGCTGTGGGTCAAACAATCACCCAATCAGCCCGACCACTTGTCACGCTTCAAGCAAATCAAGGCGTCCCTCAATGGGAGATGCTTAACAAGCTGATTAAAACGTGGCAACCTGATGCATTAGTTGTGGGCATACCGCTGAATATGGATGGTACAGAGCAACCACTTACTCAAGCAGCGCAAGAATTCAGTGATGCGCTTAAACAACGTTATGAATTACCTGTGTATGGCGTTGATGAAAGGCTTAGTACAAAAGATGCGCGTGAGCGGTTGTTTAATCAGGGAGGATATAAAGCTTTACAGGGCGGTCAGGTAGATAGTGTAGCGGCGCAGTTAATTTTACAAAATTGGTTGATGGAGCATCAATAGCGCCGCGAGAATGACACATTTTAAGGTACTAAACAGTTACATATTCACATAAAAAAGGATAAAAATATGAAAAAGAACCAAACATTCCGTTTTACCTATTTCCTCGGATTAATTTTAATCGCCATCCTGTTAGGCAGTGCTTATTATCTACAAATCTATGAAAACGTTAATCCTTGCCCCTTGTGCTTATTACAACGCATGTGCATGGGCGCTTTAGGCGTCGTTTTTATTATCGGAGCAGGATTTAATTTAAAAAAATGTGGAAATCTAATTTTAGGTTTCTTAGGAGTCGTAGCAAGCGTCTCAGGACTGTTATTCGCAGGCCGGCAAGTCTGGTTACAGTTAGCACCCCCAAGCGGCTCTGGTGATTGCAGCGCAAACCTAAGCTACCTCTTTAATTCTCTTTCAATTAAAGATGCACTAATGCAAGTTTGGCAGGGCGGTATGGAGTGTTCTCAAACAGGCGGGCAGTTTTTGCATTTAAGTTTAGCTGCATGGTCACTTATTGCATTTGCCTTCTTATATTTATTAGTGCTTTTGCAAATAATAAGAACAGTTAAAGAGTAAAGGTCTCTATTCAGTGACAACCGCAAAGCACACCTGCATTAATTGGTATATAATTAAATTAATTACGTTTTCCAGGATAATGCGTGCTTATGAAAATTTGGCTAGGATTGCTAATCACTCTCGGATGCATCATCAATACGGCTCAAGCAGACAATACAATGGGCCAAGCGCTACAAATTAACACACATTTTCGAACTCTTTACGGTACTCCTACTTGGCTTTTGATTGTACGAGATGTAGATACAGGACTTGTTTCCCCCTATCAATTTGATATTCGTAAAGAAGACAATTACTGGGTGGCATTTACGTATGGCCATAGCTATAAAGTAACCGCATCTAGTCTTACCTTTGGTAATTTTGCAAAAATTAATAATTTTTGTAATTTAGAAAATGGGATTATATCGGGTCAATCGATGGTGATTAGATTAACGGGTGTATTAGCGCCTGTCACGCCAAGTTATCGCTGCAACGTTTCCAAATACAAGGATATTTCATTTACGAATACTTCTCAAAATCAATGAATTAATGGAGGTGCATATGCGTATGAATACCATTTTGCAAGCCGTTGGAAAAACACCATTAGTTCGTTTGAATCGAGTCAATGACGGGTTGGTTTGTGAGATTTATGGTAAATGCGAATTTCTGAATCCAGGTGGCTCTGTCAAAGATAGGGCTGCTTTAAATATGCTTGAGAAAGCAGAGCAAGATGGGCAAGTTAAACCAGGCGATACTTTAATTGAAGCAACATCGGGTAATACCGGTATTGGTATTGCGATGGCTGCGGCGGTGAAAGGGTATAAAGTGATTATCACAATGCCTGAAAAAATGAGTAATGAAAAACAAGCGGTGTTAGAAGCCTTAGGCGCAAAAATTTATCGCACACCTACTAATGCTGCCTGGAATGATCCTGAAAGTCATATCTCATTAGCAAAAAAACTATTACATGATATCCCTCGTTCTTTTTCTTTGAATCAATACACAAACCCTGCCAATGTTGAAACGCATTACGAAGTGACAGCGGAAGAAATTTTAGAAGACGCAGGTGAAGGGTTGGCAATGATTGTATGCAGTGTAGGCACTGGTGGAACTATTACTGGCTTAGCAAAAAAATGTAAAGAAATAAATCCTAAGATTAAAGTGGTGGGTGCTGATCCCTATGGTTCGATTCTAGGTGGAGGTGATGAGATCCATCCTTTTTTAGTGGAAGGAATAGGCTATGATTTTATCCCGGATATTCTTGATAATAGTCTGGTAGATGAATACGTTAAAGTGAATGATAAAGATACTTTTACAACAGCAAGAAGATTAATTAGAGAAGAAGGCTTACTGGTAGGAGGTTCATCAGGCACTGCAGTTTGGGCTGCATTACAAGCGGCGAAGAAATTAACGAAAGGTCAGAAATGCGTAGTTATTTTGCCAGATTGTTTGCGAAACTATACTACCAAATTTGTGAGTGATGAGTGGATGAAAGAGCATGGGCTTTTGTAACAATATCATAACTGCTTAGTAAACCCCTTCCCCCTCCGGGGGAAGG
>DHJK01000189.1 GCA_002404295.1 Legionellales bacterium UBA4722 | reverse complement strand
AAAATTAATTTTGCAATATTTTTATTAAGAAGAGACATTTGTTGTAATTCAGTGAGTTCTAAAACTTTATTTGCCGTTAATAGCTGGCTCATTATCATCTGAAAAATTGAGAAATCCTCAAATAATGTAAGGCGTGCCTCGGTTAGGCTAAGTGCTTTTTTTGTGGTTAAGTGAGACCATTTTAACAGATATTGAATATAGGGATTATGCAATATTTCTAGCTGCAATTGAGTTAATTCATAAATTTGTTTAGCAGTTAATTCATATTTTTCGATGAGTTGAATAAAGTTGTATATTGATAAGGATTGTAGCTCTGATTCAAATAATGTAAGTACGAGTGTGCTTGGTATTACTCTAGTCATGATCAGTACATAAATATCAGGATTATTGAGCGCAGCTTGTTGTGATTTTGTTAAATTAAGGGCTTGTCTTCGAGTTAGTAGTTCACGTTTGAGTAGCTGTATTATTCTGGGATTAGAGAATGTGGATTTCTGAAGTTGATTTAAATTGTTAATTTGCTGTTTTGTTAATATTCTTCGTACTTGTAGCGAATGAAAAGAATTGTCAGAGGGTTGACTAGAAAACATAATAATATATCCTTATAGCCTAATCATTATTTTATTACAGATTTTAAGTGATCGTTATTTATTGATCGGGAATTATATGTGTATGTGTTAGAATCAACAATCAATTATTACTGTCTCATGCTCAACTAAAACTAATAAGGAAGAAAAAAATGCACTTCTGTCTTTTGGTTAGAAAAATAGCGCTACTTGCGTCGATGCTTTTTATAACCACCTCTAGCAGTATAGCCAATGCGCAATTACAACCCTCTTCTTCAAACGCGGCTTTTATGCAGCTAGCCGACGATTATTTTGATACTTTTTATTTTCCGCAAAATCCATCTGCAGCAACTCAAATGGGTATACATATTTATGATGATAAGTTAGAAGATTATTCTAAAGCTGCGATCAATCGTGAAATTATAACGCTAAAGCAGTTTGAAAATAAAGTGAATGCGATTAATGCGTCTCAGTTGGATGAGCAAACACAGGCTGATCGTGAGCTATTGTTGAATGATATTCGTAGTCAATTGCTTTCCTTGCAAAAGATTAGATCATGGGAAATTGATCCAGATAGTTATTCTAGCGGCATTACTAGCAGTGTGTTTGTGTTGATAAAACGAAAATTTGCGCCTGCGAATGATCGATTGCGCTCTTTGATTGCTCGCGAAAAGCTAATGCCTGCGGTGTTGTTGGAGGCACGTAAGAATATCAAAAATCCACCTAAAATTTATACTGAAATTGCATTAGAACAATTACCGGGATTGGTGAAATTTTTTCAAAATGATGTGCCTGAGGCAATGAAGGATGCAGATGATGCATCATTAAAAAAGCAATTCTCTGAAACTAATGCTGCCGTCATTAATGCATTAATGGCTTATCAAACATGGCTTACAAAAGATGTTCTGCCGCGTTCACATGGTGATTTTCGTATTGGCAAAGATACTTTTGAGAAAAAGTTGAAATATGATGAAATGGTTGAGACTCCGTTAGATCAACTGATTGCATTGGATATGGCGGATATGCATCACAATCAAAATGAATTTGCACGTATTGCTAAAGAAATTGATCCTAACAAAACGCCTCAACAAATATTGATTGAGTTGGTTGCTGATCATCCTGCGCCTGATCAGTTATTAAATTCATTTCATTCTAAATTTGATAATTTGATTAAATTTATAAAGGATAAAAAGATTATTACGATTCCATCGGATGTGCAACCGGTTATGGAAGAATCGCCACCTTTTTTACGTGCTATAACTGCCGCTTCGATGGATATCCCTGGACCTTTCGAAAAGGTTGCTAAGGAAGCGTATTTTAATGTGACGTTACCTGATTCTTCATGGAGTAATGAAAAATCAAATGACTATATGGCTGCATTTAGTAATCCTTCTATTAGTAATACGGCTGTTCATGAAGCTTATCCGGGCCACTATGTTCAATTCCTTTGGGTTCCAGAATTGCATGATCGTGTACGGCAAATATTAGGTGCTAGAACAAATGTAGAAGGGTGGGCACATTATTGTGAACAGATGATGCTAGATGAAGGTTTAGCAGCACCAGAATATGGTGTAAAGGATGCTAAAGAGGCTAAATTAATGCGACTTAGTCAATTGCTTGATGCGCTTTGGCGTAATGCGCGGTTTATTGTAGGTATCAAGATGCATACAGGTAAGATGACGTTTGATCAAGCAGTAGATTTCTTTGTTAAAGAAGGTTATCAGTCGCGGACTGTGGGTGTGATGGAAGCGAAACGTGGGACTTCGGATCCTACGTATTTGTATTATACGTTGGGGAAATTAGAGATTCTTAAATTGCGGGCGGATGTGCAGGCGAAGGAAGGTGCAGGATTTAGTTTGTTGAAGTTTCATGATGATTTTATGAAGCAGGGGTTTCCGCCAATTAAGATTGTGAGGAAGGCGATGTTGGGGGATGATTCGGCGGTGTTGTAGGTTTGGTTGGGGGGGGCAGCCCCCGCTTTTGCATTCCCCCAATAAATTTATGATTACTTGTTATGCCTCTGCACCCAATCACTGAATTTATCAAGAAACCCTTGTAGAAATTTCCTAGTATCCTCATTCACAATACTATTTTTTTCATCAATCATTTCTGGTTTATAAACTAAATATACTTCAGGCTGTCCTAAGACTAATGCTTCAAGTCCAACCATAATGCTACGTAAATGACTTTGAGCAACTGCAGTACCTATGGTACCTACGCTTATCCCAATGATTCCTGTCGGTTTTTTCGCCCAAGAATTTTTTCCATAAGGCCGTGTTCCCCAGTCGATAATATTTTTTAACATCCCGGGGATGGAGCGATTGTATTCGGGGGTTACAAATAAAATACCGTCTGCATTTTCAACTTCTTTTTTTAGATTGGCGACAACGGCAGGCATGTTAGTTTCATTGTCTTGGTTGTAGATAGGGATTTCATTTAAATCAAGTATGTTAAATTTTAAGAGAGGGTGGTTAAGTTTGTCTAAGGCAAGCATTAATTTTTTATTGAAGGATTCTTTTCGAAGACTGCCTATAATCACAATGACATTAAACATGGCTCATTCCTTTGAAAAAATTGATGGGGTTTAACGAATGTTTTATTCTAACTAAAATATGTAAATAACGCCAGCGACAAGTTATATGCATATTTGCTATAAATACCTGAGTAAATAATATATTAACCTTTATTTTTCCATTCCCGCAAACATGTAAAAACTTCTGCAGGACAAGCTAGCTTTCTTTCCGCATGATTTTCAGCGGCCGCAATGACATTTGGAATAGCGCAACGTAAGAATGGGTTGATTTTTTTCTCTATAAACAAAGTAGAAGGTAATGTTGGAATGTTATTTTTTCTCATATCTGTTACTAAATAAATTTTTTCATCTATATCTAAATTATCAGGTTCCACTTTTTTCGCGAACTGTAAGTTATTCAACGTATATTCATGCCCACAATAAATCTTCGTCTCATCTGTAAGCTGAGATAATTTACTCAGTGAGTTGTACATTTGCTCATATGTTCCTTCAAATACTTTTCCACAACCTGCGCTAAATAATGTATCCCCACTAAATAATATTGCATTATTATAGTAAGCAAGATGGTCTAAGGTATGGCCTGGAATTTCTAGAACATGTAGTATATACCCATTACACTTCAAGATGCGAACAAGGTTGAATGTAAAATCTGAAAATGATCTGTCACTCTCTCACGTAAAATACACTTCTTCCGACCAATACCTTTAAAAAATCCCAATGTCGCATTAGCGAATTCAGAAAATTTTCCGTAATACTGATTGTAACGAACCGATTCGTGCATTAACTTCCAAACTCGCTCGACTGGATTTAAGTTCGGCGAATAAGGTGGTAAATAATGTAATTTTATTTCAAGTTCTTTTTCAAATTCAGTTACCTCAGCATTTCATTTTTTCTTTAGCCAATCATAATGTTTAATGAACTTTTCTTGTTGTATTTTGTCAGCTTTTGCCGGAACTGCGTGTGGTTTTTTGTACCAGAATGCATGCAACCATTTTGTCATACCGCTAATACTGTATTTTACGCCGTAGATTTGCCAAACATATTGGCAAATATCTTTTACATAAAGATACGTAATTTCTTGAAGATGATCGATTAACTCATAGGCTTCTTTATCAGAGAGCTTTGCATCACTGCCGCCGTTGGCTGTCGAAAGCTTTTTTTCTCGCTGGTAATCTATCGATATGGCGGCGAATCGTTTCATCATCCAACAAAAGAATTCGTGCGATTTCGGAATAACTGTAGCCATCATCATAGGCCAAGACTGCTTTAATGCGATCTCGCACGCGACCATCGCGTTCTTTGCGGTGGCGAACCATTAATTTTTGTCTTTCCGCTGATGTAAGTATATTTTCCATAAGTGCTTTTTACTATATTTTTCAGTTTATTGCCCCATGTTTCGCATTTTCAATGGCGAATGGTATAGAAGAGCCGAATTTGACTTTATCTCCTTCTTGAACGCGTTGAGTTAAGAGGTTGCAAGGACTTTTTTTAGAGCCAATCACTGAAGCAGTATTCCAGCGTTGGACTAAGCTTTTTATACCACCAGAATGATCCTGATGATGATGAGTGAGCAAGATTGAAATCAAATCAATTTCTAGTTTTTCTAATGTGGCAATGACCGGATCCGCATCACCTGGGTCGATGATAAATGCATGTTTGTTTTTTTCATCAATAAAAGTCCAAATGTAATTATCATTGAATGCGGGAATGGCTATAATGGGTTTTATCACGACGACCTCATAATTATAATTTCTTATTAGTCTATGATAAGCACCTAAGTTCTGCATTCTTTTTATTATGTTCAATACTTAAAAAGAAATGTTTGCTATTTTCTATTCGTTTACTTGACTTCTATTTAATGATATGAGAAAACAATCACAACTTGAAAAGGATGAATCATGAAACGGATTATTGCTGCAGGCTTTATACTCTGTCTTAGCTGTCAGTCGTGGGCTGTTGCTCCCTTGACTTCACCTGAAAATACATTTACAAATCGATTTTATATCAGTGCTGGCGCTGGAGAAATGCTCAATAAATTGAGTGGTGATAATTATATTGGCACTGGAGATGGCTGGCCTGACGATCATTATGTTAGAAATACAATAACGAATCAGCCATTCGGGTTTGTAGAAGCGGGTTTTGCTTGGCAACGACCTGAAAACTGGTTACCCGGTTATAGCTTGGGTGTTCGATATTTAGCTGCATCAAAGACGAAAGTGTCCGGTTATATAGATCAATATTCATTGCCCGATTTCAGAAATTATAGTTTCTCCTACGATGTGCAACTATCGAACTTAATGGCAATTTTGAAAGCAGATTTATGTCGTGTCTATAATGTGATGCCTTATCTGCTAGTGGGCGCAGGCGCAGGTGTTTATTCTGCCTATAATTATCAAGAGCAACCAACACCTGATGTCACTCCGCGTGTCAGTCCCGCTTTTCAAAGTGTTTCAAATACTAATTTTTCTTATCAGTTTGGTGCTGGTTTTGATTTTGCTATTCGTAAAAATGTGTCTATTAATTTTGAATATGATTACATTCATTATGGGACGATTCAAACGGGTAATGGTGTTAATTATTCCACAGAAACGGGCACCAATTATGATAATGAATCTCTTAAAAATAAAATCAACGCAAATACTTTCCTTCTAGGTTTAACCTATTATCCCGAATAATTGTTGGAGTGATTAAAAAATGAAATTGAAACGATGGCTGGTTTCATTAGTGCTGTTATCTGCATTGACGCTTAATGCATATGCTGGACGTGATCCTATTGGTTGGTCGCAATCAGGTAGCGTGCCAGCTACGACTCAATTGAATCACAGTTATTCAGTTAACTTTACAATTACTAATAACTTACCATTTATAATGGCTACACGACTTGATGTGGCTAATAATTCTTCGCCCCTATCGGAAGTAAATATGGTAGATAGTTGTTCAGGACTTAGATTGACAGCCGGACAAGCTTGTTCAGTGGGGTTGGTGTTAATTCCAAAAACAGCAGGTACAAAAAATTTAAGTATTTTCATGGAGTACGGTAATAACAAGGTTCAAATACCTGTGTCGGTGATTTCAACTAACACATTAGCTGCTGGAAGTTCAATTTTGCAAGGCGATGTTCTGATTGGGTTCCCTTCAGCGATATTAAGCAGTACCACTTATCCATTAAAATTCACGTTTACGAATAATGGTTCAACAACACTGAGCAATTTAGTTTTAGCGCAGAAATCAGGAAATACTGCAGGCTTTGCACAAGGCAGTACGACTAACTGTACGTCTCTGAGTCCTGGCGCACAATGTGTTATTACGGGTTCATTTATAACGTCTGCAACCAGTGGTGTTGCAAGTGTTGGCTATACACTCGCATCAGGTAGTACCTCAGGCGAAGTTACCACATCTACCATTATTAATAACAGTATTGGCAAGGGTGTGCGTACTTTCACTCTCATTAATAACTGTACTCAGGATATATGGTTTGGAGCTGTGAGCGCTAATATCAACGGCAATGGTTGCAAATCGAATAGTGATTGCACTTATCCATCGATTTGCAATACGGGTGCTAATTCGGGTGCTGGCTATTGCTTCTATCCAGCTCCTGCTCCGGTGAATGGTGTCTACCAAATCACTGCGAATGGCGGCACTAATACAGCGTTAATACCAGACTATGGTTTCCCATTCGTCTGGAGTGGCAATATGGCAGGCAGAACAGTTTGTACCGGCGCTGGTTGTCAAACGGCGGATTGCGGTGGTGGCACGGGTGCTTGCCCCGCAGGTTCTGGATTTAATCAACCTGCAACACTCGCTGAATTCACTTTACAGCGTAGCACGGTAGATAATTATGATATTTCTATCTTGAATGGAACGAATGTTGGTATACAAACAACGCCTACAACAAATTTTTCATTCGCGAATGGCTTTAGTCCGTCAGAATACAATTGTGGCTCACCGGGTAAAGTGGTACAGACAAATGGTTTAGGTGGTTGCTCATGGATATTTGATCCTACAGCATCACCAACGCCTGCTCCTGCATATCGATATCGTTATGTGACAGCGACTTCTAATGCAGGCTGTAATGATTCGACGGTCTGTCCGGGCGGCACGGTCTGCGGACTTTTTTATGATAGATCAGGAAGTCCTACAACATTAAATAGTTATTGCGGTACTTTGTTGGGCTATGACACACCGAATCAAGTGTGTAGTTTTAAAAATACCAGCTTAACTATTCCAACTGTGGCAAGCAATCCTGGCGATGTTTACTTTAATTGTGATACAGCATCGGGTGTGACTTCAAACGGTAATATTAATAATACAACAGGTAATTTTCCAACAGGCACTGCTTATACAAATTGGGGGCTTCTAGCTTGTGTTGCGCAACCTAACATGGATTTAGCGACTTGCTTTAATACTGCACTTAATCCACCACCCAGCACAACGAATGGCTGCGGATGTGTTAACTGGTCTAGCTATGGTTCAGGTATTGTCGTGCCTAGTGATACATTGCCTTGTATAACAAATAATACAATTTGGTCTTCAAATGTATTGCCTGGTATTGTATTTATGAAAAAAGCATGTCCGACTGCATACTCATGGCCATTTGATGATAAGTCTAGTTTATTTGGGTGTGATGATATTAGTGGTAGTCATACGACTAATTCAGTGAATTATACTGTTACGTTTTGTCCCGCTTGATTTTGAGTTGAGTAAAACTTCTGCTTCCATGAGTTCCTTCCCCTCCGGGGGAAGGAATGGAAGGGGGAATGAAAATGCTTTTTTCAAATTTGTATTTTTATTTGTAGATCGACATAGCAGTTAGAAGGTAATTCTCGCTCATTGGTAAATATTAAACAATTAAGCAAAATATTGCTATTTGATTTATTTTTTGACAAAATCTGCCTATTTTTATTAATGGCAGGAACTATATGTTTTTTAGACAAGGCGGCTCACTCAACGCATTAGAAAGCGAATTTAAATTACAGATACGTAAAAATCTGACTCAGCCATCGCCTGATATAGTTCTCTGTAAAAAACTACTGAATGAGTTTCTGCAAGAAAATTCATCTCAAAACATATCAGATCCATCCACTTCAAGTCATCCAGATGGCAAAAAATATAAAGCATTAATAGCCGTGTTTGAATTTATTAATGATCTGCAGACATGCAGTGAAATGACAAATCATGATGAGCAACTCGAAGAATTTAGTATTTTTTTACATTCATTAGCAGATGAGAAGTACTATTTTAATGATTTATCTCCAGTTTTTTTAAAAAGTATAGTTGAAAATAGAGTTAATAGTTTGCAATCAACACTGCTGAAAAATATCAGTAATTTAAAAACTGTCATTAAATATTCTAAAGAATCTGAAATAGATAATGAATTAGTAGCATCATTTCAAAAAACTGTCTTGAGGCTCTCCATCATTTTAAGTGTGGATGTCACTAAGGTGAGTGAACTTAAGAAAACTGTAGAATACAAGGGGGATACTCTTGCGCCTTTACCATTATTGGAAGAAAAAAAGGAAGAGCAGGCTATAAAACCATTCGAACGCCATGCATACTTACTTTTAGTCCGTGATTATTTTAAAAAGTCATTAAATGCGCTAGAGGTAAACGTCAAAAGAAAGAGCCATATTCCTATAGAGTTAAAAAAGTTTGTTCCAAATGAATCTTTAAAAGTTGGTTTAGATGAATTT
>DHJK01000180.1:2133-18040 GCA_002404295.1 Legionellales bacterium UBA4722 | reverse complement strand
CTATTTGTTGCATTGAGAGAACTGTTTTCTCATCAATTTAACAAAAAATCGGGTAAAATCTGCCTAATAAATCATGCTTGATAAGAAAGATATTCTGGTGCTGATTTCGAATGAGGCCAAGAAAGATTGGGTATCAGCATTGCGACGTCATATTTCCGCGACATTGTCGCGGATTTTTCTGATACACTATCTTCTTGAAAAATAATCCCCTTGATATTTCACAAGCGCAGCAGTCACTTGCTTAGTGGCACGCATGTCATATTGTGCACCAAATTCAAGCAAATATTGTACTGACTCGACAGGGTGCTTAGGCTTTTTTCTGTTTGGCCTTATTCTTCTGTTCTGAAATTTTTTTATCTAAATTATCTCTCTGACTTTCATCCAAGGCAGTTTGAATAAAATTAAGCAATTTTTTAAATCGCCCAACTCGTATCATATCCCTCGGAGACATTCCCCCAAGAAGTGGATTAGGCATAAAATACCAAATGATTGTTTTCTTCTCATCATGGAAAAAACCAGCAACTAAATTCAGCGCTGTAGCCCACTGAGTAAGACACTCTTTAAGCTCAGCAGGCATCTTCTTCTCATCATATCGAATAGAAGAGACTGGTACACTTGCTGCTACTGATACATCATCTTTTTTATACTTTAGAAGTTTTACAACTTTCTCCCCATCAACAAATGCGCTCTCATCAAAAAAATGAAAGTAATCTTGAGGAGATGCCCTAAACAAAGAGGGCTGCGATAATGACATATAACCTCCATAAACCTTATTTACAATAATAACAGCTCAATCATCCAATAGGATGGTTGAGTTTTTATATATAAGCACCTATAGTATATTTAGCTCATCTGCCATGCGTAGAAAGAGTAACGAAGCCGTCCATAAGGGCGGCCTCAGCTTTTACTCGATGACTTTGCCATTTTGTCAAACCCATATTGGGTATATCAGCATTAGCTCGCTTTATGATAAGTTCTGCCACAGCTTTACTTGTAACTGTCCATAACATTTTGTTTTGAACCGTCTTAAAAAATACCTGCGCTTCATTAGATTTTGAATCATACAAGATTATAATGATCGACTAACCGTTCAACTTGGTGGCTACCCTCAGCTTGAACTATTCGGTATTTCCTAATAGTTGCACCTTCCTCTAGTCATACTTTTATAACTCCATGAAAAATAGTTATAACTATAAGAAAATCGGCCAAAAAAATCATTAAGAATTAAAAAAATACCTTCAAACAACGTTGATCACACGAATTAATGATGTATAATTACAAAAGACGGGTAAAACCTAAGATGTGCTTGCTGGATTCCTCCCATCGGCTGGATTAGAAAGCAAGAATTAGGCGTTTTAGGGGCCGTCTTTTTTTATACCTAAAAAATCAGCCACTTCCACTAATGCCAACCTATTATTATAAATAGAAAGCCACACATCATCCTTATGCTCATAGGATCTTCTTATTCCCCAACAAAACATATCAACTGCTTGTAAAATGGGGTTTTCATGCGACTGCTCATGCGATATATGATACGTCACATTTAACGGCAATGTAGCCTCAAGGTGACAAGAGAGATATTTATTAAATTCATTAATTCCACGCCTTCCTTTTCTTTTGTCCACCACCAATAACAAGCTCGTTTTAATTTCAGTCAAATCTACCTGCTTTAACACTTCCCTAGAAAGGTAATTATAAATTCTATGCTCGCTGGGGAATGTTGCAAGCTTGTTTTTCAACTTATATTTATCCAAAACAATACTATATAAACACCAATCGTTAGATTTAGTAAGATATCGGTAAAAATATTTTTTTGTTACCAAAGTCGTTTCAGCGCCTTTTAACTCTCTTGCGCCACTTTTTTTAGTTTTAAGCTTGTTTTTTTGTGTCCTAAAAACAGCGCTCTTAAATTGATCAACTGCAAGCTTACTATGACAGACCAATAGTGTAATAATAAAATAACGCGGAGTGCCATTATTTTCAAAATTAAAACCTAAATCGCCGGATTCATCTAAATAAACAGACAAACAATAATTCACTACCTTTCCTTAAATTAAAAACGAAACTAACTATTTTTCAAAAAACAGCATTCACTTTGCTTTACCAAAAAAGGCCATAGATCGCACCCAAGCCTGCCAACACCATTCAACCAACAGGCTTGATGCCGTCGGTTTAGCTGCACTGCTCAAACAACTCTTGCATAATCTTTTTTATCCCTTTCGTTAGCTCAGCATTCGAAGCGCTATCAGGCGATTTTAATGTATTGACCAAGGCCGTCACAAAGCTATCGTAATAGAGCGGAAAGCCGAGCTTTTTAAAGGAATAAATTGAACTGCAAATGATTGCTGCAATCGCATGCGATAACTGCTCTAGCCTGTCTGTGTGCCGGGTGAAATCGCGATAACGCAAGAAAGTCGCAAAATGCGGTCTGCAAGACCGAATTCGGCTACCTTCTGCTAAAATCGCAGTAAAACCTAAACCCGTCAAAGTAGAAAGCTCTAGCTGATAATCTGCATGAAATTCGGGGGAAAGGGCGCAGTGTTCTTGCAATGCTGCATCGATGAGAGAAGCGATTTGCGGAACGGGATTGCTTGAGCGTGGTGAAACCGTTAAACTTCTTTTAACCATGTTTGCCTGCCTCTGATATAAGGTGAATGTGGCCAGCACCGACCCAGTGTTACTAGCACAAAGGTCGGTGCGCTTAGTGAGCCAGATGAACAGTGTCGTCGGTTAAAACGTTTTTGTTCTTCTGGCTTTCCTTTTTTTATAAATAAATTATATTTATAAAAAGCGTTGCTATGATCTCATCACGCGAAATGACAGTCAAGCGGAGGATGTTTTTTATATTTGAAATTAATTTCAAATATAAATTTCGGGATGCGGAATGAAGCGCTGCTTAAGATATACTTCTCCCGCCCTAAATGCTACACAAGAAAGCTGAACTTAATTGCGGGAGAAGTATATCTTAAGCAGCTTTGGATGGTTAACCATCTCCCTTAAAAACTTAATTAAATAATAAATGATACATAGACAACAACTCTAAGAAGGCGCTATTCATGAATAATTCTATTCCTACACTAAAGTCACTGCCTATCTTTAGTGATATTCAACCCAACGCAATTGAACCTGCCCTGAAACAAGTTATCTCGCAAAACCGTGCGACACTCAGCAAGCTTCTTGAGCAAGAGGAGTATACTTGGGACAATTTCATGGTGTCGCTGGAGGACATGGATGATCAACTTTCTCACCTGTGGTCACCCATTTCACATCTGCATGCTGTTGCTGAATCAGATGCGTTGCGCGCAGCGTATAATGCTTGTTTACCTTTGTTAACTGAATACCATACTGAGGTTATGCAAAATGAATCTCTCTATAAGGCAATTAAAACCATTGCCGATAGTGCTGAGTATTCTCATTTTAACCCGGCACAACGTAAGGTGATCGACAATTACTTGCGTGATTTTAAATTAGCGGGCGTGCACTTACCACCTGCTGAAAAAGCACGTTTTGCAGAATTACAAAAACAGGCTAGCAAATTATCCGCGCAATTTTCTGAAAATATTTTAGATGCAACGCAGGGTTGGACGTTGCATATTACGGACCCAGATACTTTATTGGGATTGCCTGAGCAAACGTTAAAGCTTGCTGAACAAACTGCGCAACAACGTAATTTAGAAGGCTGGATGCTAACATTGGATTCTTCTTCTTATTCCACTGTTATGAAAAATTTAGCGCATCGTGAATTTCGCTGGTTAATCTATGAAGCTTATGTCACGCGTGCTTCTGATCAAGGCCCTAATGCGAAACGCTGGGATAATACAACAATCATGGAAGATATTGTAAAAACGCGTCACGAATATGCTAATTTAGTGGGATTTAAAAATTATGCGGCATATTCGCTAGCTACAAAAATGGCAAAAACGCCGGAGCGTGTATTGGAATTTCTTCATAATCTGATTTTAAAATCAAAAAAAGCGGCTATTGAGGAAATTGAAGAGCTCACAAAGTTTGCAAAAGATACTGATGGCCTTGAGCATTTGGAAGCATGGGATTTACCTTATTATTCAGAAAAAATTCGCCAAACAAAATTAGCGCTGGCAGAAGATGATTTGCGTCCTTACTTTCCTATAACTAAAGTGTTAGAAGGGATGTTTAGTGTCGTCAATAAATTGTATGGAATTAAAATTGTAGAGCGATCTGGCGTTGATACTTGGCATCCAAACGTTCAGTTTTTTGAAATTTATGATGAACAGGATGTGTTACGTGGATATTTTTACACGGACCTTTATGCACGACCCCACAAACGTGACGGCGCATGGATGGATGAATGTCAATCTCGTCGCCTCTTGCCCGATGGCAGTTTACAGATTCCTATTGCGTTTTTGACTTGTAACTTTATGCGGCCGTTAACCAATCATACTGCTTTATTAGCGCATGAAGATGTGCAAACTCTATTTCATGAATTTGGTCACTGCTTACATCATTTGTTAACACAAGTGGATTATGTGCCTGTTGCAGGAATCAATGGCGTACCTTGGGATGCTGTCGAATTTCCAAGCCAATTTTTTGAACATTGGTGTTGGGAAAAAGAAGTGCTTGCTTTAATTTCTGCGCATAAAGATACGGGTGAGCCCTTGCCTGGTATTCTTTATAATAAATTAATTTCCGCTAAAAATTTTCAACCTGGTATGCATATGCTGCGCCAGCTTGAATTTGCATTGTTTGATTTTATGTTGCATTTAAACTTTGACCCAAGCAAGGAATTACAAGTGCAAGCCATGCTTGATCAAATACGAGAAGAAACGTCTGTTATTAATGTGCCGACATTTAATAGGTTTCAACATAGTTTTTCGCATATTTTTTCTGGTGGATATGCGGCAGGGTATTATAGTTATAAATGGGCTGAAGTGTTGTCTAGTGATGCGTATGCGCCATTCAAAGAGAAAGGTATTTTTGATGGGGATACGGGTAGGGCATTTTTAAAGAACATTCTGGAGCAGGGTGGTGTGCAAGATCCTATGGCGCTTTATGTTGCTTTTCGGGGACATGAGCCGACGGTTGATGCTTTGTTAAAGGAAAGTGGGCTTTAAAAATGTGGTGAATTCTAACTAGAGTTTCAACTCATTGATTAATCAGTATTTTTATATATCATAATGTTCTGTGAGCCGATTAAAACAGCTAATCGGCTCACACTACGCTTTATTTTGAGCCGATTAGCCTCTATAATTGGCTCATGATAACCTACAACTGGCAACAACAAGATTGGCCGCATTTTCGATATGATTTATTGAAGATGCAGGAGATGTTACTTTCTATCGCGCAGAAAACGGGGTTGATTACAGGGAAGTTAACCCATCTTAATAAAGACCTGCGAATGGAGGCCATGATTAACTTCATGATAGAGGAAGCGGTCAAGACGTCTGAAATTGAAGGTGAATATATAAGTCGACCAGATATACGATCTTCTATTAAAAATAAACTGGGGTTGAATAAAAACACAGCTACAGTTAATGATAAACGGGCGCAAGGAGTGGTAGAGATGCTTCTTGATGCGCGCAATACATTCAAACAGTCACTCACCGAAAATAAATTATTTAATTGGCATTTGATGTTATTTGCTAGTTCAACTAATCACAATCTTAAAATTGCATGTTGGAGAGCACATGATGAACCTATGCAAATTATTTCAAATCATCATGGCCGACAGGTTGTACATTATGAAGCGCCGCCTTCTAAACATATTCCTGAAGAAATGACTCGATTTATCCGTTGGTTTAATGCTACAGCACCCGGTAAATCTCAAGCCATTATTTATGCTCCTGTTCGTGCTGCTATTGCGCATTTGTATTTCGAAAGCATTCATCCATTTGAAAATGGCAACGGCAGAATCGGGCGTGTGATTGCTGAAAAAGCATTGTCACAAGGTTTCGGCTATCCAGTGACATTGAGTTTGTCTCAAGTGATTGAAACAAAAAAGAAAGAATATTATGAAGCTTTGCATACCGCGTCAAAATCAAATGAAATTACCGAATGGATTTATTATTTTGTGAATGTGGTGTTGATAGCTCAAACAGAAGTGGAGATTCAGATTAATTTTATCCTTAAAAAATCAAAATTTTTCGATACATTTGAAACTGTTTTAAATGAGCGTCAATTAAAAGCCATTCAACGTATGTTAAAAGTAGGTGTGAAAGGGTTTGAAGGCGGAATGAGTGCTAAGAAATACATGGTGATCACTGATACTTCTAAAGCAACAGCGACGCGAGATTTGCAGCATTTAGTTAGTATCAATGCGTTTAAACAAATAGGCAGTGGGCGTAGTGTACGGTATGAGTTAAATTTATTGTAGCAATAACTGAACATCCATAATATAAATCCTCTTCGAATGTCTTATGCGAGTAATAACTCATCATGCCACCGTCATTGCGAGCGTGAGCGAAGCAACCTAGTCTTTTCAGAGCTGATTAGAACCATTTAAGCTCAAAAGCAGCGCTGAAAGACTAAGTTGCTTCGCTCGCGCTCGCAATGACGACGGCGAGGTGAGCTATTATTTATGCGAAGCCTGTGCCTAATGACGACTAACAATTTCTCGCCATGAATAAACGGGCAAGTCTTTGTCTATAAATTCAATCAGGCAAGGTAAAATAATTTGCGCGCTTTGGATATTGGTAATCAACGGAATATGATGATCAATCGCTGTGCGTCGAATAATAAATCCATCTGTCTTCGAATCAGCAGAGCTGCGATTCGTAGGGATATTGATAATTAAATCGACTTTGCGATTTGCAATGACTGTACGAATATTAGGTTCGATCTTTTCACTGGCTTTGTTAACAAAATAGGAGCCTACGCCATTTTGTGAAAGATAAGAATGCGTGCCGCCTGTGCTGTAAATTTCCCAGCCTTTTTCTTCAAGTTCGCGTAAATAAGGCAATACTTTATGTTTATGTGCATCGGCGATGGAAACCAGAATACGTTTGCCAGCGACTGTTTGTTCGGTAGATAGCCATGCGCGCCAATAGGCATCATGAAGATTTTCACCTAAGCATGCTACTTCACCGGTGGATGCCATTTCTACATGCGCAACAGGATCTGCGCCTTTTAAGCGGTTATAAGAAAACTGTGGCGCTTTAACGCCAACGTAATCTAACTCCAATGTTTCATAACGTGCAAATTTGTATTCATCCATCATCACTTCTGTTGCGATCGCAATAAAGTTATGATTTGTGGCTTTAGATACAAAGGGAAACGAACGCGAAGCACGTAAATTACATTCGATTACTTGAATATTATTATTTTTAGCAATGAATTGAATATTAAAGGGTCCCGTAATATTTAATGCAGCGGCAATCTGGCTAGTAATTTTTTTAGTACGTCGTATGGTTTCAAGATATAAACGCTGCGGCGGAATAACCAATGTAGCATCGCCCGAATGCACGCCCGCATTTTCAATGTGCTCCGTAATCGCTTCAATCACGATACGGCCTTGATTTGCAACGCCATCCACTTCTAATTCTTTACCATCTAAAATAAATTTAGACATAACAACAGGATGTTCTAAAGAAACAGCCGCGGCTTGCTGTAAATACTGCTCTAAAGATTCATCATCATGCGCCACATTCATCGCAGAGCCTGATAAAATATAAGAAGGACGAATCAATACTGGGTAGCCGACTTGAGATGCGAATTCCTTCGCATTTTCTAAACTGGTTACTCTTACCCATTCAGGTTGATCGATATCTAATTGATTCAAAAGAGCAGAGAATTTTTCGCGATTTTCTGCTTTATCTATTGCTTCAGCCGGCGTGCCTAATAAATGGTAGCCTGCTTCTGCCAAGGGAATAGCTAGATTATTCGCGATTTGCCCGCCCACGGACACCACAATACCAAAAGCATTTTCAAAATCAGCGATATCTTGTACTCGCTCAAAAGAAAGTTGCTCGAAGTACAAACGATCGGATTCATCATAATCAGTTGAAACGGTTTCTGGATTTGAATTAATCAAAATGGCTTTTTTATTTAATTTTCTTAAAGTGCGTAAGGTATTCACTGCGCACCAGTCAAACTCAACAGAAGACCCAATCGCATAAGGCCCAGAACCTAATACTAATTGAGGACGCTCTTCCGAAGCTGAAATATCATGCTCCATCGCATGATAGCTCATATATAAATAATTGGTTTGTGCTGCGCACTCACCCGCTAACGTATCAATTTGTTTTACATACGGCACGATGTTAGCAGCAAGACGTTGTTCACGAATTGTTTTTTCAGATTGTTGTGTAAGCAAGCCTAACGCTTTGTCTGAAAAACCCGTTTGTTTAGCAAGACGTAATAAATCAGTGGCTATTTTTTTCTTCGTAATTTGCTTTTCCACTTGTGCAATTTGCCAGATATGAGACAAAAACCATGGGTCTATCTTACTTAAACGATGCGCTTCTTCTGTAGTACCGTCTTCCATAAAAAATTGGTAGAGCGCAAATAACCGTCTATCGGTAGGATTTTCTATTTCAAAACAAGGATTCTCTATTTTGTGTGGATAATCACTCAAACAAGAAGCGCCAATATTCAGCATGCCTACTGCTTTTTGTAAGCTTTCAGGAAATGAGCGACCAATGCTCATGACTTCGCCGACGCTTTTCATTTCACTGCCTATGCTACGATCAGCCGCTTTTAATTTATGCGTATCCCAACGAGGGATTTTGACAACAATATAATCCAGTGCGGGTTCAAAGAAAGCGCAGGTTTTTTGAGTGACGCTGTTTTTGATTTCATGAAGCTTGAAACCTAACGCAAGTTTAGCCGCAACAAAAGCCAATGGATAACCGGTCGCTTTTGACGCCAAAGCACTTGAACGCGAAAGACGTGCATTCACTTCAATCGCACGATAATCGCCATTAGTTGGATTAATAGCAAATTGGATATTGCATTCACCCACAATTTTAAACAGGTGCGCAACTTGCAATGCCATATTACGTAAATGCTGGTGCTCGCGGTTATTCAATGTTTGTGCGGGTGCGACCACTATACTTTCACCGGTATGCACCCCCATCGGATCTAAATTTTCCATGTTGCAAATAGTTAAAGCACTGCCCGCACAGTCACGTACAATTTCATACTCGTATTCTTTCCAGCCTAAAAGATATTCTTCAACCAACACTTGGGGGACGATTGCTAAAGACTCTTTAGCACGTTTAGTGAGTTCTTTAGCTGATGTGACCTTTCCAGAACCTAATCCACCTAGTGAAAAACCGGCACGCATCATGATTGGGTAGCCAATTTTTTCTGCCGCTTGTAATGCATCTTCAACGGTTGTAACGCACACGCTTTGCGGTGATTTAATACCGATACGTTCTAATGCTTGTTTAAATAACTCACGATCTTCTGTTTGGCGAATGGAAGCAGTGCTCGTTCCTAACACCATAACTTGGTGTTTAGCAAATACACCATTTTGCTCTAATGTCAGGCCAAGATTAAGCGCTGTCTGGCCGCCAAAGCCCAGCAAAATGCCGTCTGGTTTTTCTTTTTCAATAATACGGGTGACAATCTCAGGGTTTAAAGGTTGCAGATACACTTCATCTGCCATGAGCTCATCGGTTTGTACGGTTGCAATATTGGGATTCACTAAAACAGTTTTAATGCCGGCTTCTTTCAGTGCCTTGATGGCTTGTGAGCCGGAATAATCAAACTCGCCCGCTTGCCCGATTCGCAAACCGCCCGAGCCTAAAATTAGAATTTTTTTGCCTGTAAATTGCATAGCTCGCCTCAGGTGTTCATCAAATCATAAAACTTTTGAAACAACCACGTCGTATCCATGGGGCCTGACGCTGCTTCCGGGTGAAATTGGACGGAAAAAAATGGCAATTCTTTATGTTCAATGCCTTCTACACTTTGATCATTCAAATTACGAAAGTTCACACGCCAATCTTTGGGTAATGTTGTTTCATCCACTGCATAACTATGATTCTGCGAGGTGAGATAACATCGCTCTGTCTGCAAATCCATACAGGGCTGGTTATGGGAACGATGACCAAATGATAATTTATACGTTTTGGCGCCTACCGCCAAAGCCATCAATTGGGTGCCTAGACAAATACCGAAGGTCGGTTTCTTTTTAGCCATCGCTTTTTTTAAAATCGCTATCGTTTCCTGACAATGAATAGGATCGCCGGGACCATTAGAAATAAAGACAGCATCAAAATCTTCATTCGTGAAATCATAATTATAGGGAACCCGCTTCACGCGGATAGGATATTCTAATAAGCAGCGAATAATATTTTCTTTCATTCCGCAATCAATGGCGATTACCAGCTTTTCACCGGATCCATACATGATAGGTTCTTTGACTGATACTTTTTTAACCCAGTCTGTGTCGGAAAAATTTTCAAATTTGGAAGGCGTATAATTAACCGGTGTAATCGCGCCAGGAATAACACCCTGTGTTCTTAATCGTTTTGCCAATGCTCTAGTATCAACGCCCATAATACAAGGGATCTTCTGTTGCTGTAACCAATCAGCTAAAGATAACTCTGCGCTATAGCTGGAATAAAAAGGCGCCAATTCAGACATAACTACGCCACTTACATGGCATTTAGTTGATTCCCAAGTGGAAGGCGCTGAAACACCGTAGTTGCCAATCAAAGGATAAGTAAAGGAGAGAATTTGGCCAGCGTAAGAAGGGTCTGTTAATGACTCAACATAGCCTACCATACCGGTATTAAATACTACTTCTCCAAAATAGTTACCATCCTGGCTTGCAGGGGCTTGGCCGTAGAAGACCTCGCCGGTCTCCAGTATCAATTGGGCGGGTATCAGCTTCATAAGTATCTTTTTTAAGTAGATTATTAGGTTTGCGTCGGGGGTCATTTTTAGCATTGTTCTGCAAGTTAGTAAATGAATATTTGAACTATTCAGCGAATTTCACTGCTCCAATCGTGCCCGTGGCCGTGGCCGCGTGCGCGCCCGTCTTTTCCTCTAGCTTTAAATGTCTGAGCGAGGAGGGAATTTTGCTTAAAAATCTCCTATACTGAACTTAAAGCTGATACTACTTATCGCTTGAATGGAGGGTAACCTAATGAAAGCACTCAATTTTATAAAATACGCCCTGTTTGTTTTTTTTACACAATTACTTCTAACCTATACTTCTGTGAGTTTCTCCGCAGAGCCTGTACCCCCTAAAGTCATTGGCCATGTCATTTGGGTAACAGGTTCATTAACAGCACAAATGCCGAATGCTGATATTCGGACTCTAAAAAGACATTCAGCAGTGTATGAGCATGATACCTTAAAGGCTGGTCCTACAAGCGAGGGGAAAGTTTCATTCACAAATCATAGCATATTAAGCTTGCATGAAAATTCGACTTTGAAAATTGATCAATACTGGCACCCAGAACAGAAAGAGTCATCGGGATTTATTAAAGAGATTATGCACTCAATAAGGGATGGATTTCGCGCTATCACCGGCACGGTTACGAACAATTAGCCTAGTGGATATAAAGCAGACCCAGCCAGGGCAATAGAATAATTTTTGAAGGTTGCGGCTGTCATCGGGCACAATGACGGCAATAATTCGCCGAACAGTTACCGTTTCAGCATGATCGGTATATACTTAACCTCAATGACAAGCCATCAATTCAGTGACACAGGAGCGCATCATCATGGAAACATTGTCTTTTGCAAAATATATTTCATTCAGTTTCCTCACTCTATTGTTTACACTGTGTAGTTCAATCAGTTATGCAGCAGAACCCGCTTCTGCTCCCCCACAACTCATTGGCCAAGTCGTCTGGGTCAAGAACACATTAAAAGCACAACAACCTAACGCAGAGAGCCGGACATTAGCAAGACGTTCATCCATTTATGAGCATGATACGATAACGTCAGATACTAATAGTACTGGAGAAGTTTCATTTACTGACGATAGCGCCCTCTCATTACAAGAAAGCTCTACTGTAAAGATTGACCAATATAGCCATAAAGCTGGCGAAGCATCCAGCACTGACACTTTTGTTCTAAATGTCATAAAAGGAGGATTTCGTACGGTAACCGGTGCGATTTCTAAAAATAATCCGGGTGGTTATAAAGCCACAACACCTGTAGGAACCATTGGGGTGATGGGTACAGCTTACTCTTTGTATTACAATCCAGAGAACGGAAATTTGGCTGCAAAACTAGATAAAGGAAGTATTGTAGTGAAAAATAAAGATGGAGAGGTGACGTTGACTAAGTGTGGCTCTGGTGACAAAAAAGGTGCGAGCTCTACAAACTGCATCAACAAACTTTATGCTGAAGTAGGGGGCGCCAATCAAGCGCCAAAAACGGTTGCACAACAACCAGCTGTGTTTGACTCTGAGCCCGCATTAATCATGACAGGATTTCCTAAATCAGGTGGCGGTGGGTTGGTGGGTAGTTTTTGTATTAATTAAATAAATCATTATTTGCTTAGATGAGTATACACCCCATCCCAATCAGCAGGCGGTGGGCTTTGTACAAACTCAGCGATCCGATTCAAATAAAATGGATATAGCTTCACCTCAGGATAAGCCTTACTTAGCGATTCAAATGCAGCCTGCGCCTGCTCCCATTGTTGATGAAAATACAAATCCAATGCAGCGTCACTTAATTCTACTTCTTTACGTAATTCCTCTGTAGCCTCCAACCGCTTGCATATCACTTGATAAAGCTCTACGCTTTCATTTTTACCTTTAACCCGCACTCGATCCAATAAACGAAACACAAATTTTTTCTGATTTTCTCGGGTAGATCCCGTGACCATAATTTTTACGCCATAATATTTAGTCAGTGATTCAACGCGCGAAGCTAAATTCACTGCATCGCCCAATACGGTATAATTACGACGAAATTTTGATCCCATGTCCCCGACGCTCATCATGCCAGTATTTAGACCAATTCCGATATTAATTTCTGGCCATTTTCGTTCGGCTAAAATAGGTTTTAACCTTGCAACTTCTTTTTGCATATCTAATGCCGCGCCTATCGCATGTTCCGCATGTCTTTTATCTTTTAACGGCGCACCCCAAAATGCCATGATTAAATCGCCGACATACTTATCAATAGTTCCCGAGTGTTTGAAAATAATTTCCGTCATGGGTGTAAAAAATTCACTTAGCATGTCTTTTATTTGTGAAGCGGACATGCCTTCAGATAGCGTCGTAAAATTACGAATATCCGAAAACAATACTGTCATTTCCCTATCTTCGCCATGTAAACCATAGCTGGTTTTAGATTTAAGCATTTCATCAATATGTTTTTCTGGAACATACTGGCCAAATATCTCTTTTATTTGTTCGCGACGTCGTGATTCAAATAAAAATCCATACATGATATTCATCATAGCTAAAAAAACAGAAAGTACGATTGGAATTAAAACTGAAATAATAAGATCCATGTTTCTAAGAAACCAGTTATCCGTAGCCACAAGTAATGCGGGGATCAAGAATATAAGCAACGTCAATACTCGTGGCCCCAGATAAGGAAACACTATCACTAAAATCAGCCCCAGTATAAAAATTAAAAGCGTTTCTGCCCCAAGCCCCCAAGCGGGTTTATGCGGAAAATTATTTTTTAAAATACCGTCGGCAACCGTGGCATTCACCTCTACGCCAGGAAATGCGCTCTGAATGGCAGTTGGTTTCATATCATTTACCCCAACTGCTGTTACGCCAATGAAAACGATTTTTCCTGAAAAAACGTCTGGCGGTAGTTTATTTTGTAATACGTCAGCTGCAGAGTAATAAGGAAACGTACCACCCGGCCCACGAAAAGGGATGATGACTTGACATTTTTCATCTGTGGGGATAATTTCCTTTCCTATTTGCACGCCTTCCAAGCGAATACCATCCCCATACGTTTTTGTGACCAGCTGTACTGTTTTTAATAAATAAATTCTAACGGCTTCTAGAGCCAATGATGAGTAAAGACCATTATTATAGTTCACCAATAAAGGAACTCGACGAATAATCCCATCTTCGTCAGAGAAAATATTAATAAACCCTGCGTGCACAGTGGCTATATTAAACTTTGGGTTAATGCCCATGACACCTGGCATCACATAGAAATCTAAATCTTTTTCACTTTGGGATTTCAATATTAGCTGGGGAGGAGGAAGAGCACCTTCCGTATGAGGGTCTAATAAAAAAGCCACCCCTAATACTGAGTCGCCTCGCTTTAGGCTTTCCAAAAATTGGGTGTCATAATCAAAAAATGGTGTTACTTGTTTGAATACATCTTGAATGGGAGGGGTCACTAAATTTTGTAAAGCTAGCTCATTATAAACTTTATCGGCAGGATTTTGTTCGTTTTGGGTAAACGTCATATCAAAAGCAATAACAACGGCACCCTGAGTTTGAATCAAGTTAACTAATTTCGCCATTTTCACGCGTGACCAAGGCCAGCGGCCTTCTTCCTTGAGACTTTCGTTATCAATCTCTACAATGACAACCGATGTTTTCAAGGGAGGGGCGCCGCGAGCTAATAATTGAGCTCGTAATTGGATATCATAAGTCAAGCTATCTAAGCGACTTACCCAATACTGTACATTTTCCATTGAGGTAACACGCAACCATAGCGCTAAGGCAAGTAACAGAAGCCCAAACACTATGGGAAAACGCTTATTCATGTATCATCCTTGTGGTGGAACTAGATATACTTCCCCCATAATACCTATTTGGCGATAAAAATGCATAATACATTCAAAACTGAGCTGGTCAAAAAACATCCTTCCCTTCCCGCAAGAGTCACTAAGATCACCACGCCGCATGGAGAAATTCAAACGCCTGCTTTTATGCCGGTCGCAACCCGTGCCTTCGTCAATATGATGACACCGTCTGACTTGGTAAAAACGGGCAGTCAAATTATTTTAGGTGGAAACACGTACCATATGCTCTGCACGCCTGGCATGCCACTGATTCAAGATGTGGGAGGCATGCATCGTTTCATGAGCTGGGATAAACCGATGTTGACAGACAGCGGCGGATTTCAAATATTTAGTCTGTCGAAAAATGGTAACTTATGTAAGATTGATGATAAGGGAGGGCACTTTAAACACCCTAATACCGGTCAAGTGATACATCTCACTCCTGAGACTTCTATCAATGCACAAAAAATAATTGGTGCGGATATCATTATGGCTTTTGATGAGTGCACCCCTGAAGCAGGTGGAAGAGAAGCGGCCCTTGCGGCGCTTGAAAGAACGCATCGTTGGTTACATGAGTCTATCGCTATTCATGAAAAAAATCCTAATTCTGCTTATGGCTTCAGGCAAGCGTTATTTGGCATTATTCAGGGTGGCAGTTTTTTAGATCTGCGAGAACAAAGTACGCAGTTTATTCTTGATGCTAATCTGGATGGTATTGCGATAGGGGGTGAAGTCATTGGATTTGATATGGCGAAAACCGCTGAAGTCATTGACTGGATTCGGCCAATGTTGCCTGAAAACAAAACTCGTTACACCATGGGAGTCGGTTTGTGTCCTCAGGATTTAATTGATGTAGTAGAAAAGGGTATTGATATTTTTGATTGCGTAGCGCCTACACGTAATGCGCGGCATGGTACTTTATATTGTGGGAAAATAGTAAAAAAAGATAATTGGCTAGCCTTTACCGGGGAAAACAATAGCAAAATTCTTATCAAAAAAGCAATATATGCGAGGGATGAAAATCCTATCATGGAAGGTTGTCATTGTTTCACTTGCAAAAATTTCACACGGGCTTATATGCATTATCTTTTTAAACAGCAAGCGATGCTTTATTTCAATTTGGCGTGTATTCATAATATTCATGTGATGCAGAGTGTTTGTGAAGAGATGAGAAACTTGATCTTAGAGAAAGAATAATAACGCTCCTGCTACACAAGCTGAGACAGCCCCGCGCTCGTCATTGCGAGCGAAGCG
>DHJK01000180.1:0-2118 GCA_002404295.1 Legionellales bacterium UBA4722 | reverse complement strand
TTCGAGCTGGATTGCTTCGCTTCGCTCGCAATGACGTAGTTTATTTAGATAAGTTCATGAGAGATTAGAATATCAGAGAAAGCGTGAGCTATTACAGGAAATGAGTGATTTCATTTCGTAGTATTGTTAAACTAAAAATCTGGAAACAAGGAGCGTCCCTCAACATGATGATGATGGAAATAAATAATTTAGATATCCACGACAATCTAGAAATCATTCTACGAATAATTATTGCTTTTTTGCTCGGCGCTATCATCGGCTGGGAAAGAGAGCGTCATGGAGTTTCTGCGGGGATACGTACGTATGGCGCTATTTGTTTAGGAGCCTGTGCATTTGGGGTGGTTTCTTTAAGTATTACAGGCGCTGACCCATCGCGCGTTGCCGCACAAGTCGCAACGGGTGTAGGTTTTCTTGGAGGCGGCGTTATTTTTCGTCAAGAAAAATATATCAATGGACTAACGACTGCTGCAACTTTATGGGCTACAGCAGGTGTTGGATTAGCGGTTGCTTGTGGAATGTATACAGTGAGCATTCTCACCTCAAGTCTCATTTTTTTATTACTCTACTTGCCGCGACTCTCCTGGTGGAAAAAACTCTCAACCAAGCGTTCTAGCAAACTGGACTAACGCTTGCAGCTCACCACTCGCATGCATTTCTGTCATGATGTCACTGCCGCCAATGAATTCACCCTTGACATACAATTGTGGAATCGTCGGCCAGTTTGAAAGTTCTTTAATCCCTTGGCGAATTTCAGGATCTTCTAGCACGTTAACAGTCATAAAATTCGTGACACCGCATTCTTTTAGTAAGTTCACGGCATGTGATGAAAAACCGCATTGGGGAAATTGGGCGTTGCCTTTCATGTAAAGTATGATTGGGTTACTGTCGATTTGATGCTTTATTTTTTCATTGGTTGTCATAGCGTACTCCTCTCTTGATAATAAAATTACGTAACTTGTTTAATGAACTATTTGTTTCATTCCAGCAAAGGCGCTATTGACCAGGCCCCTTCCCCCTCCGGGGGAAGGATGGGAAGGGGGAATCAAAATACACTTCTAAATAATGCTTTTTTTGCTGTTGAAAAGAACGTTTCTTCACAATGATTTTCAGCATTTTATTCCCCCTTCCTTTCCTTCCCCCGGAGGGGGAAGGGATACGATCAATAGCGCCTTCGTAACTACAACATCCCCAACTGTAGTTTTGCCACATCACTCATCATATTGCGACTCCAAGGTGGCTCAAAAACTAATTCTACTTTTACCTCATTTACATCGTGAATATCACGAACTTTTTGCTCAATGTCAGCGACCAGCACTGGCCCCATCCCACAACCCGCGGCTGTTAAAGTCATTTTAATCGCCACTAAATGTCCTTTTCCTTCTGGTAACACATGGCATTCATACACCAACCCTAAATCCACGATATTGACCGGAATCTCAGGATCAAAACAACTTTTCAAAACACTCCATACTTTATCTTCCAGCGTGCCGTCTAACTCATTCACATCACCTTCATCTAAAATAATCATCCCAAGCGCATCACCATCTTTACCTGCGACACGAGCAAGATTTCCATTAACATAAACGGTGTATGAATTACCCAGCGCCTGAGTAATCGTGACTAAGGAACCTTTTTGAATCGTAACTTTAGTGCCCGACGGAATCAACAAAGCGTCGCATTCTCGTAGCACTTCAATGGCATCTTGTTTAAACATAATTAATTACTCTATAGTAAAACTTTCGCCGCAACCACAGCGATTTTTTTCATTGGGGTTAATAAATACTAAGCGTTTTTGTTTTAAGCCTATGTTGCTATCTGCAACGTAATCAATTACTACGCCTTTGATAAAACTTTCACAAGCAGGGTCTATATATATTGGTAATCCTTCTTGTGCAGTAAAATGCAAATCAGTTGGTATTACCTGCTCAGCAATCGCTGGAACATAAGCATAGCCTGAGCAGCCTGTTTTTTTAATCGATAAACGAAAACCAATGCTATTATTAGTTTTTTCTAGCATATTTTTTATATGACTGACGGCTGCGTCAGTAAAAGTAATAATCTCGTTCATCATATTTCCTCATAATCAATTGCCGCTTAGTATACCTCTCCCCTTGTGGG
>DHJK01000153.1:15425-27918 GCA_002404295.1 Legionellales bacterium UBA4722 | reverse complement strand
ATATAACATAAAATATTATAGCTACTATCGATTGAAATCGATGCAATTTACTATGTATGAGCTATAATATTACCATAACGTAGGAAATACAACGGGAGAGTCTTAATGCCACGAATAATCAAAGATACGCCACTAGAAAATGAGGTCGACGTCAATAAAGTGGCAATAGCCGACTACGTCCTGAGTATCTCAGACCCCAGGAATCAAGATTATATGTACTTGATCGATCATATTACAAACCCTACTGAAACAAGAAGAACACTTTGTAAAGACTTAATGAAATCACTTCTTCTAAATATAACAATCCAAGAAAGACTCATTTTTTCTAACGCATTAGAAGCGAGCAATCCATTTTTTAATTTTGCTGGCTATGATCAAAATGGAGACGCTCTTCCGCCGATGCTCTTAATTTTTAAAGAGTTGATATATGAAAAAAGTAATGACGACATAAAAACTCTAACAAAACAATTAAAATACTTAAGCGTAGAATATGATAAAATGCTAAAGCAAAAAGATGCATTAGCCTTAGAGATATTTCAAACCCGTATCGCAAACTTAATTAAAGAAAAAGGATATGATAAGATACTAGATCAGCAAAATGAATTTCCCTTAAAGACAATTAAAACCTTTATCACAAACTTAGCTGAAAAAGATGAAGCAGAAAAAATAAAAATTCAAAAAGAAAAAGAAAAACCATCAATAATATCTATTGCATCTACTCTCATGAGTAAAGGATATCTCACAATAGACGATTTCCTATATACTAACGACATAAAATCTGCATTAAAAGGATATTATGACCCTACCCACACGTTAGATAAACCACCCATCACGATCTACCTCACAGAGATTGATATTCATAATAAAGATTTTGTAGAAAAAGAAACTTTTAAAGAATTTATCAAATCAGAAATAGCTAGGGTTAAAAAATCAGACGATAAAAAGCCAAGAACAATATTTTTTCCAACTAACAATGGCGCGGCTCATTTTGTGCTCTTAAAAATAATAGTAGACTCAAATGGCGTTCAGAGTTCCGTTCTGATAGATCCAATGTCAGCGAAACAAGTAGAAAGCAAAACCCAAGAAAGTAAACATAGCATACAAAATGAAATAATCAAAAAAAATATCGAAGGAATTACTCATGGTATTAAATGCCATATCGACTATGCCAACATGCAAGGCAATGATGCGGCCTGTGGTTTTCATGTAATACGTGAAATTGTGAAAGAATTTGCCAAACAGTCACCCGAATTTAAAACAGAAAATCCAAATGATTATTTAAGCGAAGCCGATATTTTAAATGATTCAGATATTAATCCGTTTAAACTAGCCGCAATTAAAAAAATTGCTAGAAATTATACTGACCCAACAAATAAAAATTGGGCTGATGAATTAAGTTTAGATGAAGATGATCTTGGTATCGTGCATAAAAATACAAAAAACCCCGATCAATCAAAGGAATATGAATCACACGTAAAAAGTCGAAAAGATATGCTTACCTACCAAAGATCAAAAATTAGCTTAGAGAGGGAAATGGAGCCTAAGATACCCATTGAAAAGCAGAATACGGAAAGTACTGATACAACACAGCACAATATATCCACGACAGGCACCCTTACAACTCCTACAGCAGCTGTAGGAGTATCACAGAACAACACATCTAGTAGTACTGCGCCTGTTACACTTGCTCCTAAAGAAGATCATAATTATAAAAACACTAATAAAGAACAAGTAAAAAATCAAGCATCCTACGCCGATTTACTGGCTAGTTTAGACAACTTGAACAAAATCGTTGATAAGCAATCAAAAAAGGCAAACAAAATAGCATCAGATTACGAAAGTGACGAAAGTAACGATTCCTTTAAAAGACAACTACCGCTTATAAGTTTACTTTTAAAACCAGAGAACATAAGTTCATTAGATATTAATGATCAAAAAGAATTAGTAGCATATCTAAATAGATATACTAATCCATATCCATATAGCCCTATCAGTGAAGAAAAACGGTTACTGGATATTTTTAAATTAGGACAATTAAGCACAACGCACAGCCGTGAAGCGTTAAAACAGCTTAAGACAGACCATACAGGATACCTTTTCTTACTAAATAGACAATTATCTGACATAGAATATAGCATTGATCTCAATCCTGATGAGATGGAACTTGATGATTTATCTTTAGAAAGAATCAAAGAAAAAATTACATCAGTTCGTGAAAATATAAAAAATACAAAAATACAAATAGAAAATCTAACTCAGCTTTGTAAAACATACAAGCCAATTAGCCTAGAACTATTAGAAAAAATTGAACGAGTAAAAAGTAACCTACAAGAAAATAAAAAACGAAATCAGCCTAAAGAAGAACCCAGCGTGATTGGCATGATTTTATTCATCGCAATCATGACCCAACAAAGTATTGATGATAACCACCCAACAAGAGAATACCTAGATAGACTTTATCGTGATGATTCGTTATTTTTATTTCTTGAAACAGATGAAGGACGAAAAGAAAAAGATACAATTGAATCGCTGGAAAGAGATCTTGTTCAACAAAAAATCATAGCATTAACCACCGATTACCATACCCACTTACACACATTAAACAATAGTGAGAACCTAACCGCATATATCGATAGTCAAGCTGGATTAATCCAAATTGAACTAGCCACATATCAAAATAAAGCAGTACAAGCAAAAGTGATCGAGCATTGGATCAACGTAATGGACGTGGCGCTACAAAAAAATGATACATTAACAGCTCTGATAATCAAAAATGCGCTATCGACTGATCCAAAATATGGCGTAGAAAAAGAGTGGATTGCCGATTCAGCAATATCGCCTAGTGCTATAAACGCTTATTCTATAGCTGCGAATAAAATTACTCAAAATAAAGATGAGTATATAAAAGCATTTTTGAAGGAATTGGCTCCCCCTGAAATTCTCCCAGCAGTCAAGCAGCCGGTTGAAGAAAAAGTAATGGAAGCGGAAACACCACAACAAAAATCCATGAGCAAAGTGTATGAATTAATAAAGGAGATATGCAAAACAGAACATTCATTTTATGATCGCGTAGATGAATTAAAAGGTACGTTAACTGCGGTAAGTGATGACAAAACTAATGACGACGATGTAAGGTTTCTAGCAAAACAATTAAAAAGTAGAATGATTTATTCTGCAAATGAAACACTATTTAGGGACGAAAAATCTTTTCAAAAACCACTAGATGAGTTGCAACTCAATGACAATATTAAAAATATACAAATAGTATTAGAATTTTTTAACTCAGATGCGCTTAAAGATTCATTTAACTCATGCGCAGAAGGAATATATGATTTTGAATGGCTGAAAATATTTCTTACCGAGAATAAAGTTGTCAATGCAGATGCAAGATTAAGCGATTCACTTAAACCGGATAATATAATTTACTACGATAAAGCAACTGCACAAGAAATAGCTATTTTGCCAATCCAACGCATCCCTAGATACCCTCTACTTCTAGCCGAATTATTAAAATCTACGCATGAATTACAAAATTCTTTGCAGCCCAATGAGCGTGACAAATTAACAGCTATAATCTCACAAATAGATGATACAATTAAAATAGTTAAAGAGAAAGCCGCTAAAGTTAACGCAAACACTGATAGCTTTCAATTAAATAGAAAAATTGGATATTCACTATTTCAAAACTTCAAAAAACTCAAAAAACTCACCACTGAAGAAAGAAATAATATTAAAGAATCGATAGAACGCCTAATATCGTCAAGAAGTCCGCCCGATTTTTATGAAACATACGAGATTTTAACCCATTTACCTCCTAAGATAAAAACAGATCAAGATATTTTATCTGCTTTCCATACTGAGACCGAACGTCTGCAACGTAAAAAAAACCAAATAGATATAAATGATATAAATTATGACCTTAAGAACTTAAATTATTCTATTGCAATTCATTTGCTAAATCATATTGATAGAATTGATCATAAAACTCAAGATAAAATAATTGAACATTTAAAAATACTGAATCAGAATGATTTCAAAACTAACCCTCAAGTAACGCTAGATTTCTTAAAGAAGATTAATTTAACAAATATAGATATAGTTCAAAAACAGAGACTACATCGCAGAGACCTAAAAAAAGACATCGCTAAATATCAAAGCAAAGAAACAAATAAAATAATGATCCAAATTCAAGAAGAACTAAAAGAACAAAAAGCCACTGACATCGCTTCCACTGATCAAATGCTTAGATATTTAAATCAACTTAAAGCTGAATGGGATGTTATTGATTCTACTCTTAAACCAAAAGACGATCCTACACAACAAA
The DNA here is from genome assembly GCA_002404295.1 of Legionellales bacterium UBA4722. Taxonomy (GTDB): domain Bacteria; phylum Pseudomonadota; class Gammaproteobacteria; order DSM-16500; family DSM-16500; genus UBA4722. Next base: position 23,594 of record DHJK01000153.1, on the reverse strand, counting down.
GTAAACTTAGAATTAAATTAATAGAAGATGCAATCGATGCAATCAGTATGTTAGAAAAATCAGATCCTCTTTTAATCACTGAAATATATACCCGCTTAATACAAGAATTAAGGTTTCTTGTTGATACTAGAGAGCCATTATTGTCTGAGAAAACAATTGATGCAATAAACATGATAATAAAATTAAGAAACGATAACCCACTACAGTCTGATTCATCGCTAAATGAACCATTCCGTGAGTTAATCTTACAGCGCATTCCTGAGATAAAAAAAGAACAAGAGCAAATACTAGCTGATTTTGATGCTAACTCAATAAAGGAAAAAGATCTAAATAAATTAATAATTAAATACTTAGAACTCATACAAGCTGGATGGACGATTCAAGAAACAGCAGAAAATTTACCAGCCGAAAATAAAGATATCGAAAGTAGACACAATTTTATCTCTGGCGCAATATCGAAGCTCGGTCAGCTTGGAGCTAATAGATATAATATACTCGACAAATTACAAAGGGATCTAGCCCATGAAAAAACGAATACAATAGATGCTGTAGCAGCTGTTAGGTTCTTTCAAAAAAATTCTCTCCGTATAGTGAAAAAAGAGGAAGCCGAAGGTTACAGACTAGAATCAATCAAACTATTTCAAGCGATTGAAAAAGAGCTTAAAGATGGCAAACCAATTACAGTCAAACAAATCAAACCTTATTTGAAAATGTTAGAAAATGAATGGAAAGCGGCAAACTCTTCTCTCAAAGAAAAGGACGAGTATAGTGAAAACAGAACAAAATTAATATCAGATGCAATTGTGGCAATTAGCATTTTTGAGCACTCTGATCCTATTATCGTTGCCGAAATTTATCATCATCTAATAAAAGAATTAGAATTACCTCCTGACGACAATAAGAATGTGGTTTTTGAAAACACCAAGATCCGAAATAGAAACTATAAAAAAATTAACAAAATCAATTCGATTATCAACAAATATATATTTATCCTTTGATGATTTATACAACAGTCACATTTCTGATATAGCACTTGAAAAAACCTATAATAATAAATGCGATTAACTCTAATGAAATGAAAGAATCTGACTTAAAAAAAGAAATAACTAGATTCTTAGAACTTATAAAAAGTGAATGGAAACTTCAAGAGACTATCAATAAGCTACCGAGCGATGATAAGCGTAATACAAGTAGAGAAACGTTGATAACTAATGCAATCGAAAATCTAGAAGTTAATCCCGATATAGATAAACTACTTGAAACTTTACATACCAACCTATCCAAAACTAATGCAAATAAAAAAGATATCTCTGATATTATAAAAATCAAGACATCTATAAAACTGAAAGAGCTAGAAAGAAATACAAACACACAGTCGAGAACAATTACAGATGATAACAAACATGATAATAAGCCTGCTGCAGTTGAACAGATGGTACCGTATCTAGAACGGCTAAAACTTGAATGGGAATACAAGGATTCTACTCTTCACCCGAAGGATAAGCATAGTGAATACAGAACTAAACTCATATCAGATGCAATCGTTGCTATAGGTAGCTTTAAACAATCGGATTATATTATTAAAGTTATTTATCAAGATTTAATTGATCAATTACAAACACTTCCCGGGGCTAAAGACATAGCGGTATCTGAACGCACCAATGAAGCAATACAAGACATAGCTAGGCTTTCTCATTTTAATGCACTTTCATTGAGAAGAAACCCTTTCAAACCTCGAAAAAATAATGCATTTATTGGAATATGCAACACAGCTATAAGTGCTAAATACGCTTACAATCTAAGCAATTTTAATAATGAAATTAGAGAAGATAAACATATTGAAGAAATAAGTAACCTTTTACAATGCATAAAAGATACATTAAAAATACAAGAAATAAAGGATAATTTATCGGATGACATGCGTACAACATCTAGAGACGGCCTAATTGCTCTAGCAATAAATGATCTTAAACGTCTACCTAGCTCTGCAATAGATCGGACACTCGATATTTTACTCACCGCATTAGCCAATGAAGAAAAAAATTCAAATACAAAACAAGCTATCGAACGTATTAACCACATTAAAGCAATTTCTCGTCGTATACTCATAAATTTTGAAGCGAAAGAACTAGAAATAAAAACCAATGATGAATCAAAGAGCGTTACTGATCTTATACCCTCTTATGATCCTACAGCGGCAATATTACCTGACAATGTTGCAGATCTAAAACGCACTGATTCTCTGACTAAAGCCGCTAAAATGATAAATTATTTAGATGCTTTAAAAGAAGAATGGACCACTAAATCCAATGCTATTGCATCAGGCGAAGACAAAGCTAATCACAGTAATAACAGAATTCAATTAGTAACCAATGCTATAGCTGCAATCAAGGCTTTTGAAACAACAAAGTCCACTGAGCAAATGGATATAATTTATGAGGTATTGAGTAAAAAGTTAAAGAAATTAAGGAAACTTGATAAACACGCTAATCGTGAGCTAACTGAGCGCACTAAAGAAATAGCAAATAATATACATATCTTAACTGGTAATAATCTACCTATAGTCGATGAAAATGATACTTTTACCTCAGCCTCTAAGAATCATATACAGTCAAGAAAAGACACTATTCAAGCAGAACTTGAGCTTAAGAGCCAAGATCTTGATCTTGTCGACTTTAACGATTTCAAAATTCAAATCATTCATTATTTGAAATGCATAAGAGATGAATTTACAACACAAGAATTAGCTATAAATGATTTACCACAAAATTCTAGCTCAAGAAAAAGGAACATTCTTATAGGTAACGCAATATTAAACATTGAGATCAACGATAAAATTGATATTACAAAAGTTGAAGAAATACTTGTTAAGTTAAATCAAGATTTAATAGAAAATGCACCACCAAAAATTAGCTATTATACTAGACGCTCTGAAAATGAAACAGCCATGCTCTCAGAAACAAAAGCATCTGCTGAATCTATCAATGAGATTCTTCGAATTTCTGAAAATATAATTGAATCGCTTAAAAACAAAAAAATAGAAGAAAATAAAAATATACAAGATGAAAAAAAGCATAATGAGTCTGAAGACAACAAAGCTTTCATGCGTGGTTCACCAGAAGAAATTAAGGATCCAACAGTTCCGTCTTCAGCTGAGATAAAAAGAAGTGGCGTTGGCTATGCCCACATAGTGGATTCATTAAATAATGCTATAAAGAAAGAACATCCTTTATTTACAAGAAATCACAGGCTAGAAAATAAAGATGATAAAGAAAGTGATGCTAAACGTGAAAAAAATATTGGTGCTAGATGGCGATGTATAAGAGCAGGCGTTAATATCGCCGATTTACCCAGACTTACACAATCTATTCTAGAGGGCACAGTTAAGTGTAGTGGGTTAGCTAATGGGAAATGCAATGAGTACTTTAATAAAGACACTAAAACTGTTATCCGCGAGGAACGCAAAGATAACTATATCCAAATCAGTATGCCTGAAAAACCGCATGATTATGATCAATTGAGCGAAGAAAAAAAATATGAAATAGATATTCAAAACGCCGAGGCCATAGTTCGTCTCTGGGTAGATAGCTGCGGCAACTCTTTGGATAATCCTGTTCTTATCTCCGACTCTTGTGATAAAAGGTTAATGAAAGCCATTATTGTGGTCTGCCAAGGAAACGGTTTAGACTTTCTTGCACCATTATCTTCGCATGATTTAATTACAAATTCAGATTTGCTTGAGAATGAAACAAAAGCATTTGATACGTATAAAGGAGCCGAAATAAATAAGATAAAAATAACAAAAGAAGTATTAAAGACACTACATGAGGATATTCAAAAATTAAAATTCCACTGCGAGGAGCAAGCAAATACCAAAACTCCTGAAGAAAAAAAAGCATATACTGATCTTTATGATCCAAAAATTAAAAAACTCGAAAAGTTAATTACCGATGTCCGAAATCAAGAACTAAGTGTTAAAGATCTTGAGGCTGCAATCCATGAAGCCAACATAGATGTTAATCCACCTATGCGCCGCCTAACCCGTTGACCTGAGTAAAATTGTCATTGCCGTAAGTGTTACGCTTTTATAAAGTAACCCAGGTAGAGTAATACGTAAATACTTGAATATCAGCATCACGCATAGCACCACCTAATACCTGGCTCGCTTCATACGAATTAGGTTTTGATATCAGTGACCTATAATTCGCAAAAGAATCACCCGTTAATTTAATACCTTTAGATGATGTTATATGCGCTGAAAAAGCAGTAAATTGCGGCGAAACAATCCCAAACTTAGCTTCACTCGCATTTATAAAATTAAATAAATAAAACGCTTTTTCTGAAAACGCTGTAGTCTGCTTCGCTCGCAATGACGGCACTGTTAGTTTACTTAATCAAACTCCCAATCAACGCGGCCAAAAACCGCGTAGCCTCGCCACCCGTCACCACCCGATGATCAAACGTCAATGACAACGGAATCACTCGCCGAATAGCAACTGCGCCCTCATGCACTCGAACCACTTCCCGCAGCTTCCCACTTGCTAATATCGCAACCATCGGCGGTAAAATAATAGGTGTCGTATATTGTCCCGCAATCGTTCCGAAATTAGATAAAGTAATTGTAGCGCCTTGTAAATCACGCGATGCAATTGTGCGATCAAGCACAGATTTTTTAAATTGATCGATCGTCTCTCGCAATTCGTTCGCTGATATTTTCTCAACATTTCGCAACACTGGCACAAACAAACCATCAACAGTATCCATGGCTAATCCTAAATGGATATCTTGCTGCAAACGATACTGACGCGTATGCCCATCAAACCAGGCGTTCAATAATGATTCTGCTTTGACTCCCTCGACAATCGCCTGAATCAACCGCACCGTAATATCATTCTGCCCCGTCCATGCCGTCACATCCGCCTCATCAAACACTGTCACCGGCACAATTTCCTGATGCGATTTTTCCATTGCCAACGCCATCGCATAACGCACACCATGCAATACATCGCCTGATGATTTCTTAACATCATCCTCAGTAATTTGACCTTGCAATCCAGTAGGTTTAACGTGATTTAAATCAACCTGCAATTCCCTCGCTAACGCACGCACCGCAGGCATTGCTTTCACCGCCTTCTCTGCAACTTTAGTTGAATCAGACTTAACACCACCTTCATCCAACAACACTTGGCTGACTTCTAATTTCCCAACCACCGTACCCTTATCTTCTTCCGCAAACTCTACTAACGGTGCATCCGTCTTAATTATTTCACCCGCCTTCCCATAGAGCTTCACGATACGCCCTGCTTGTGGCGCCGGCACATCCACCACGGCTTTTGCTGTTTCCACCGACACTAAAGGCTGATCCACTAAAACCACATCGCCTTCCTTCACATGCCACATATGAATCTCAGCCTCAGCCAATCCTTCACCCAAATCCGGCAAATAAAAGATACTCATGCAAACTCCATCACATCTTGCACTGCTTTTAAAATTTGTTTTTCACTCGGTAAATAATATTTTTCCAAACGCGGATAAGGCACAGTCGTGTCATAACCTGTCACACGTTTCACTGGCGCTTTCAAAAATAACAAACCCTGCTCTGCAATTTGTGCAGAAATATCAGCCCCAATGCCACCTGTACGCGCCGCCTCATGAACAATCACGCAGCGACCTGTTTTTTCAACCGAATTAAGAATAGTCACTATATCCAACGGCTTCACAGTCGCGACATCAATAATTTCAGCGCTAACACCATTCACCGCGAGTTGATCCGCAACCGCCATCGTCTCTTTCAACATTGCACCCCACGTCACCAAAGTCACATCCGTACCTTGACGCAAGGTAAAACATTTATCTAAAGGTAAAGCCTGCCCATCATCTGGCACCGCTTGCTTTGCCCATCGATATAAACGAGACGGTTCTAAAAAAATAACAGGATCTGGATTTCGTATGGCCGCCAACAACAATCCATAAGCACGTAGAGGCGACGATGGAATAACAACACGTAATCCAGGTATATGCGCAAACAGCGCTTCTGTACTTTCTGAATGATGCTCAGGTGCATGTATGCCACAACCATAGGGTGTCCGAAATACAACAGAACAGTGCAAGCGCCCATGTGTCCTATGACGCATCCGCGCTGCATGATTAATAATTTGATTCACTGCCGGATAAATAAAACCCATGAATTGAAATTCTGCGACCGGTTTCAAACCTTGCAACGCCATGCCAATCGCAACCCCACCAATCATCGATTCAGCCAACGGTGTATCACGCACACGATCGGCCCCAAATTTATCAAGCAATCCTACTGTCGCACGAAACACACCACCATTCTTTGCGACATCTTCACCTAAAATGATAACACTCTCATCCGCTTGCATTTCATAAGCCAACGCTTGATTTATTGCTTCAACAAGTGTGATCTCACTCATGATCTTTCCTCACTTGCTCACGTTGTTTTGCATACGCATCCGGCAGCGTTTCATACAAATCGTCAAACATAGTTTCAGGCAATGCAAGAGGAATAGTAGAAAATGTATGTACTGCATTTTCCACTTCTTTCATACAATCTGTTTGTAATTTTTCTTCTTGCAATGCAGACCACACACCCTGCCCTTCTAAATAAAGCCGCAATCGCCCCAACGGTTCGTTTTTCCATTCTGTATCTCGCAATCCTTGAGGTTCATAACGACTCGCATCGTCTGCCGTTGTATGATCGCTTTGTCTATAACTTATCACTTCAATTAAAGTTGGCACGTGTTGCTGACGCGCCTTACTTAATGCCACCGCAACACGCTCTCGCACCGCAATCACATCATTCCCATCCACTTGCTCACCCAAAAATCCTGCTGCAATTGCTTTTTGTGCTAACGTTTGCGCTGCTGTTTGCGCTGAACGTGGCAATGAAATCGCCCATTGATTATTATTAATCACAAATACAATCGGCAATCCCCACACACCCGCTACATTCATCGCTTCATAAAATTCACCTTCGGATGTTGCTCCATCACCACAAACCGTCAATACCGCTCTTTTTTCTTTTTTAATCTTTAATGCTGTCGCAATACCCGCCGCCAACAAACCTTGGCTTCCGACCGGAATACTAAACGGTAAATCATCGCCTCCACAGGCAAAACAATTTCCCCTCTCATCACCACTCCAATACAATAAAATTTCAGCCATCGTAACACCACGCTGCAATAACGCCGCTGTATCACGGTAATAAGGCACCAACACATCTTCTTTTGCCATCGCATCACCCATACCGACAAACACAGCTTCTTGCCCGCGCGTTGAAGGATACGTACCAATTTTACCAGTGCGTTGCAATGCAATTGATTTAGTATCAAACACACGGCTCAAGACCATCGCACGATAAAGTTGAATTAAATGATCTGAATTTTTAGCGAAATCAGGAAGTGCACCGACGAGCTGACTGACTGGATTCAGTATTTGAAAATAAGGAATTTCAAAATGCGCAACAATTTCCATTTACCCACATTCCTTGGCTAATTTTATGATAGCAAGCGCATATCATCATAAAAATATTTTCTAAATCAAAGTTAAGTCGAGCGAATATCAAACTGTTCGGCACTTTTACGCATGACTTCGTTTACATGCGGGTACGCTAATGCAAAACCATGGAATCTTGCGACACTCAACTGCAAAACTACCATATCCTTATTCGCAACAACTGTTGCAGTGCGTTTTCCTGATAACGAATAAAATCCTGTTTCATTTAATCCAATCGCAGCACCTGGTTTCATGGTGGCTACTGAGTTATAACTTAAAACATGATCTTTGATGGTCGCAACGCGCACATCCGCTTCTCCGCTCACAATAAGAAAAACATTATCAACAAGATCACCTTCTGTGACTATCGTTTCACCTGTTGCAAAATGCTTTTCAACCAAGAGACCCGCAAGTTCTTCGATTTCTTTATCTGATAATTGCATAAAACAAGTTTGTTTTTTTATGTAGGATTTCTTAAGGCTCAAGTCAATTGCATCATCCATGTGTTTTACTCTCTCATCGATAAGGGGTTGATATTTCGCTAATCTCACACAGTATAGCCAGATAAATTGTGTTGCGCACGCTCGTAATGACCAGAGTTATTGGATATTGACTAGGAATGATCATATTTAAATCGATTATTTATATTTATAC
>DHJK01000153.1:12338-15352 GCA_002404295.1 Legionellales bacterium UBA4722 | reverse complement strand
TTTATATTATAAATTGCACGAAATTACTCAATTTAAAGCTAACATTCCCCCCTTAAAAAAGCCTCTAGTGGTAAAATTAGAGATACTGTATGGAGGAATATCTTATGAAAAATAAGTTCAGCTCACTCTGTATTATTTCAGCTTTACTCCTAGCGGGTAGCAACGTCGATGCAGCCTATTACTATTATCGCTCTCAACCTAATTATGTAGTTGAAACGGTCAATACGTGTAATACATGCAACACATGTAACACATGCAGCAGGTGTAATCAGGCTCATTATCGTTCTCCTTGCGCTCTGAAGCATCATTATCATCATGTAGCAAAGCATCATCCTAAATACTACTATGCAGCACCTCAACATACTCAACATAGTTACTACAGCATTTCAACCTATTATGTCTATGACACGCCCTGTGGTAATGCAATGTGGGTGCCAACCAGTTGCACTGGGGGATGCGGTGGTGTGAGCGTCCAAGAGTATAATAGAGCTTTTTATGGGCCTTATTATCCAGCAAGCTATGGCGACTACTCTGATTTTGATATGGATACAAGAACAGGGGATGATGTCTATAGTGAGTATTAAATTTATTTCACAGCTTTAAATGAGTGGAAATAAGCTTTCCTGCGCAAATAAATCTTGAATAGATTCACGCGTACGCACTATATGTACTTTATCTTTATCAACCATGACCTCAGCGGCTCTAGGTCTCGCGTTATAATTTGAACTCATACAAGCACCATAAGCGCCTACAAAACCGATTGCAATTAAATCACCTTCGCCTATAGCCAACAACCGACTCTTGCCAAGAAAATCAGCAGACTCACAAACAGGACCTACAATATCATAGATAACTTCAGGATGATCAGAGTGTTGCATCACAGGCATAATGGGATGCCACGCATCATATAATGCAGGGCGCAATAATTCAGTCATGCCTGCATCGACAATCGCAAAATTTTTAGAACGTGTTTGTTTTAAATATTCAACACGCGTCAATAAAATACCTGCATTCGCCACCAATGCCCGCCCAGGCTCTATAATAATTTCTAAATCGCTATTTTTTAATTTTTCACACAAAACATGGATATACTTCGCGATAGTAGGCGGCGTTTCATCATGATAGCGCACGCCTAAACCTCCACCCATATCAACGTGTTTTAAAGTGATGCCCGCTTTTTTTAATTCCGCAATTAACGCCAGCACACAATCTACTGCTTCAACAAAAGGACTAAGCTCCGTTAATTGCGAACCAATATGACAAGCAATACCTGTTAATTGACAATAAGGCATTGTCGCTTTAATTTTTTTATAGAGCGACAACACGTCACGCATATCAATGCCAAATTTATTATCGCTTAATCCGGTCGCAATATAAGGATGCGTACGCGCATCAATATTTGGATTAATTCGAATGGCAATATTAACCACTTTTTTTTGTCTCTCTGCAAGCGTATGCAATCGCGTAAGCTCTGACTCAGATTCAACATTAAAACAGCCAACGCCCACTTCAATCGCACGCAAAATTTCCGCACTTTGCTTGGCAACACCTGAGAAAATAATATTTTTAGCCTCACCACCTGCCGCCAATACACGCTCTAATTCACCCACTGATACAATATCAAACCCTGCATTTTGCGCCGCAAAAATATTTAGTATGGCTAGATTTGCATTCGCCTTTACCGCATAACATATCCGGTGCGCCACCGTTCCAAACGCATTGGTGAATGCTTGCCAATTTTGCTCTAACGCATGACGAGAATAGACATAACAAGGTGTCCCCACTTGTTCCGCAATATCAACGAGGCTGACTTCTTCAGCATAAAGTAAATTATTTTTATAGGAAAAATTTCGTAACATTAACCTAACGCCCCCAATGCCCCTTCATAATCCGGCTCCGCCGAAATCTCAGGAACCAATTGCGTATAAATCACTTTACCTTTTTCATCTAAAATCACAACTGCTCGCGACATTAAACCCGCAAGTGGGCCGTCACTCAACATCACCCCATAACTTTTACCAAAATCAGGATGACGAAACGTAGAAACAGGAATCACATTCGTTAAATTTTCCGCCGCACAAAAGCGCTTTTGAGCAAAAGGCAAATCCGCTGATATACAAAGTACCGTCACATTTGACATATCATTACATTGCTCATTAAAACGACGCATAGCTGTTGCACAGGTACCCGTGTCGACGCTTGGAAAAATACTAAGCAATATTCTCTTGCCCAGAAAATCAGATAGAGTGACATCCGATAAATCGGTTTTAGTTAAAGTAAAATCCGGTGCAGCACTCCCCATTTTGGGCAGCTCGCCTACTGTATGTTGTGGTTTACCTTGTAATGTAACTGTAGCCATTGCTAAACTCTCCTAATGTGAAGTCATGAAATCATACTCGAAACAGACGCTAATCGCGAGCAAGCACTGCGAAAAAATTTATATATTACATAACCTGAGTTATTTGCTATGATAATTCAAATCAAGGTATGAAGTGACGATGAACTCAAGCAGACCAAAAACGCTGATTACTGATCTAAAACAAAAAACTGAAGTTGCGCTGGTTGTAGCCATCTATAAGCAGGCAAAACTAAGCTTTCTCGCATCCTGGGTTTGTGCGACTGTTGTCCTATTATATTTATATNNATTATTTTAAAAGTACTAACATTCTTTATGTATATATATGGTACGCTTTTTTTCTAGCAGTCACTTTATCCCGAACATTATTAGTTAACGCTTTTTTGCGAACAGATTTTTCCATAGACCGCATTAAAATATGGAAAAACTTATTCATTATAGGTGCTTTTTTAAGTGGAATCAGTTGGGGCATTATCGGGACGCCATTACTTTTGCCTTCTGACAGCTTCCAACAAACACCCATCATGATAATTTTGGCAGGTGTGTGCGCGGGAAGCGCACCTGCTTTTGCCCCGATTCGTAACGCAACACTCGCATTTTTAATACCTGCTTTGGTCCCACTTATTATTTCTTTTACCCTAACACAAACTTCTATTTA
>DHJK01000153.1:0-12290 GCA_002404295.1 Legionellales bacterium UBA4722 | reverse complement strand
AACTTCTATTTATTTATTTCTTACTATAACCTTTACTGTTTTTTTTCTATATTTGATCATTTTATCACTTCGAACACATCAAATTATCAAGGACTCCCTTCAATTACAATTTGACAATGACATGCTGGTAAAAAGTTTATCGAATTCCAAAAATCAACTTGAACTTACCAATACCAGGCTTAAACAAGACGCCACTCATGATCCATTAACCCAAGTCGCAAATCGCAGCTTATTTGAAGCTAACTTTGAACAAGCCATTCTAGCCGCCGCAAACGATCATACCATTTTAGCTTTACTGTATTTAGACTTGGATGGATTTAAAAATGTCAATGATACGTATGGCCATAACGCAGGTGACCAACTTTTATTAATTGTTGTAGCACGCCTCAATAATGTATTACGCAATAAAGATATTCTCTCACGACTTGGCGGCGATGAATTAGCAATCATCCTGGAAAACATGGCTAACGTTCAAGCTATCGCAGACGTTGCTGAACGAGTCCGTGAAGTTATCTCAGAACCGATCATGCTTGAAAATGCAGAAGTCCAAGTTTATGTCAGCATTGGCATTGCCATTTACCCAACAGATGGTTCAGATGCCAACACTTTACTTAGAGTCGCTGATCGAGCTATGTATTATGTTAAAGATCATGGGGGCAATAACTATCACTTTAATGTACAGCTTGACAAGCTACCCCCCGTTAACGAAGATAACTGTTAACTGTTACTAAAAAGATTTCACTACCTAACTTTGTGCGCCATAATTGTACTAACTTTTTTAAGCTAGAATACTAGAAATAAATACAAATTGACTCTAACTTAAGATTTACTTAAGGTTTACATTGCACAATTCAAGCTACAATATATATTAACAAGAAATAGGTAGGAAATTATCATGCATCCAAATCAACATGTTGCAGCCCCGGTCGCACAAGACGGTGCTCCCTTGATTGGCCAACTGCTACAAGACGCATTAAAAGAACCCAATAGCCCTCTTTCTAAAGATCTTAAGAATGCATTGGATAATGCACTAATAGCAAAAAAAGCACGTGAAGACGCAACAAACCAACACACGGATGCAATCTCATTAGAGCTTAAAATTGAAGAGTTAGAGAATGAATTAGCTAATGAACGTCAATCTTCGCATGATAAATATATCAAAGCCTTCGAAACATATTATATACAACTTGAGCTTGCTATAAAAAACGCTCAACTGTCAGGCAACACTCATGATAAGACTTCAACCTATTACGCTTTAATACACTCATTAGCCATATATGTACAAGCATTGACTTTGATTGAAAACGAATTGGTTAAATTACACAACGAACGCGAGTCATTACTTCAGAGTTATGCTAATAGTCAACAAGCTTGCGGTGTGGCATTTGATAAACTATTTAATAACTCCACCACTCCTTACGTTGTAGGCAACAATGTCTATTATCTAGATATCACTAAAGTGAAACAAGAAAAACAAGCTGAAGCAAAAGAAGCTATGCAAAATGCTCGTAACACAATCACAAATCCCAGAAACCACGAAGAAAGAATGAAAATTTTGGGACCAAATCATCCTTATACATTGAATATTGCAAAATACGGCCTGTTAGAAAGAGACTTTTTTCAAATAGCTATGCTAAATCAAATAGGTTTAAGAGGCGCGGCTGAAGTTTTTGTTGTTGAATCTGGCCAACTTAAACGTGAAAGTGAAACTCGAGTCAAAGAAACAACGGCTCTAGCAGAATTATTACATAATAAACTTGCACCAGATCAAGCAAAATCTAGAAAAATAGATCATAATATTTATCATTGTAACCAAAAATATATGTCCGTGCTTGATGAAAAATCCTCACTAATAGTTCGAATAGATAGCGTTCTGGTCGACATCAAAAAGCATCCCTTCGCCTACACTGATAAAGCCAGGATCAAAGACGTTAATAATCTTATCCTAACCTTAAATAGCAACAATAGCAGCTCCGCCACCCCTACAATGCGACCAAGCTAACTAACCCTTTTTTCAATTTCAGCTATAAGATCCATACTATTTCAATATTCTACTCATTCTAACCTTGACGCCCCTGTAGTAATCTTTTTATACTGACACGTGCTGTTAATAAAACACCACGTTACACTCACCGTTGAGGTCTCATATTTAATTAAATTGTTTGTGAAAGGGAGCTTTATGATCAAGAAAACTAAATTAGCTGGTGCTGTATTAGCCATGGCTGCTGCAAGTGTATTTGCTTTAACACCTGTTGCTGCTGTTGCTATGGGCAAACATACTGTGAATTGCTATGGCGTTAATAGCTGCAAAGGTAAAGGCAAATGCAAAACACCTGACAACAAATGTAAAGGTATGAATAAATGCAAAGGTATGAATTCATGCAAAGGCAAAGGTGTTATGCCAATGTCTAAAAGAATGTGTGAAAAGAAAGGTGGCACTGTCCAAACAGACGACTCCACCAAGTAGTATACGAACCGGGTGTTCTTTACAAAAAAGAGTGCCCGGTTTACTTAATTCATTACATCTTACGAAACCATTCCACTTTATGAAACAACGACCCTACCTTGGTTTTGGTCTAGGTCTACGCCCTGATCATTACGGCACAATACTAGAACAACGACCCAATTTAGACTGGTTTGAAATTCTAACCGAAAATTACTTAGTACCGGGCGGCAAACCGCTTTATTATCTGGATCGTATTCGCGAACATTATCCAATCGTCATGCACGGCGTATCGCTCTCCATCGGGAGCTGTGATCCTATTGATATGGATTACCTACAAGATGTTAAAAACTTAATCCAACGTGTTGAACCTGCTTGGATATCCGATCATTTATGCTGGACAGGCATCAACCAACTTAATATGCATGATTTATTACCGCTCCCTTATACCATGCAAGCAGTGAATCATGTGGTATCACGCATTCAGCAGGTACAAGAGTATTTAGGGCGTCAAATTTTAATTGAAAATGTTTCCAGCTATTTAACATATCTTCAGGCAGAAATGACTGAATGGGAATTTGTAGCTGAAATTGCTAAACGCGCAGATTGTCTTGTACTCTTAGACGTCAATAATATTTACGTTAGCTCTTACAATCATGCATTTAGTCCCACAGACTATTTGAATGGGATTCCTAAAGATCGTGTGCAACAGATTCATTTAGCAGGTCATTCAAATCAAGGTCATTATATTATTGATACCCATGATGCACCTGTGATTCAACCCGTATGGGATTTATATGCCTTAGCATTACAGCGTTTTGGCGCTGTTTCTACGATGATTGAACGTGATGACAATATTCCTGCTTTAGCTGAATTAATAAAAGAACTAGAGCAAGCGCGTCTTATTTCTGAAAAAATAGTAGAGGTACCTGCCTTTGCGTGATCTGCAAACATTACAAAATGATTTTCAAAACTACCTACTCGATAAAGTAACGGCTATTACAACAGCAGTCATAAACGTTGAACCTGTCTCCGCCATCACGCGATTAAATGTTTACAGAGATGGCTATTATCTACGTTTATTAGAAGCACTTGGACAAGATTATGAAGTGCTGCGTGCATTGATTGGCGATGATGAGTTTGATCAAGTAGCGCGTGATTACATCCGTGAGTATCCTTCTCATTTTCGTTCGATTCGCTGGTATGGCAAAGAATTTTCTACTTTTTTGAAACAAAAAACAGATGAACGCTGTTTAATTGAAATGGCGCAGTTTGAATGGCTTTTAACAGAATCATTTGATGCCGCAGATAGCCCCGTTATCACTATGGAAAATATGGCTGCGATTCCTCCTAAGAAATGGCCTAAGATGCGGTTTATGCTTCATCCTTCATTGCGTCAATTGGATCTATTTACAAACGTGGTACCCATTTGGCAATCCTATAAAGAAAAAGAGATTTTTCTATCACCCCAAGAAACAGATGCATCCGCCCCCTGGATTATCTGGCGCAAACAATACGATATACACTTTTGCTCTCTCTCACCTGCTGAAAATTTTATGCTACAAACGATAATGGCGGGTAGTCCTTTTAAAATGCTGTGCGCAGGCTTATGTGAGTGGGTAGAAGAAGAAAATGCTGCAATGCAAGCAGCGTTATTTCTAAAACGACTCATGTTAGATGAGTTAATTGTTAGTGTAACTATTTAAACCCTAACGCGCTTTTATCGTGAACGTGCCCGCGTCAATCATTCCCGCAAAGGCGCATTTTTATAAGTGCACAATCATTGCAAAGACGCCATTGATCGAACTCCTTCTCCCGCCCNNGGGGGGGGCGGGGGGGGGGGGGTCGGGGGGGGTTTCCCCCCCCCCCCCGGCCCTCTCCCGCACTAGAGAATAGTATTTGTATCTATTCAGCGATTACCGCTGACCTAATCGTGCCCGCGCGCGTGCCCGTGCCCGCGCGCGTCTTTTCTCTGCGATTTTAATCAATAACAACGCAGGCATCTTGCCCTAAAGATTTTAATTAAAATGCCTAAGGCTTTTGATAAAACATAAGAAAAGACGCACGCGGGCACGGGCACGCGCACGGGCACGATTAGGTCAGTGGTAATCACTGAATAGTTACCTCAACAGGCTAAAAACAAATAACATACTGATTATATTGAATTTAAATATCCACCGCCCAACCCTTAATATTTCCTTAATTTTCAAAGTGTATACTGCCCTCCTTATCAAAATTTAATCAACCAAAAAATGACCAGGAGTGGACCCATGCGATATTTACCCTATATAGCCGTTGCTTTAGGTATAACAGGATTAGTCTCTTATTCACTTTTATCAAAGAAACCAAATAAAGTCGAATCTACAGTACAAACGACTACAGCAACGACAAAAGTATCCTCTGCTAACTGGATATCAAAAGAAACTAACGCCCTTGAACCCCAAGCAAGCAATCTTAGCCCAACCGTTTTAAAAGTCGGACTGACCGCCTATCTCAAAGCGCGTGAAAAAGGTCTAGATAATAAACAAGTCTTAACGATTATTGATTTTTCAAAACCGTCCGATGAACGTCGTATGTGGGTCATCAATGTAAAGAGTGCAAAAGTATTAATGAACACTTGGGTTGCACACGGATCAGGAAGCGGTGAACGGTATGCCACTTCGTTTTCAAATACATCTCATAGTTTAAAATCGAGCTTAGGTGTGTTTGTAACAACACAAAGTTATTCTGGTGGTCATGGTTATTCATTACGCGTTCAAGGTTTAGAACATGGGATTAATGATAATGCCTATAATCGTGCAGTTGTATTTCATAGCGCTGCGTACGCGGGTGGGGATGTTGCAAAATCACGCGGCAGGTTGGGTAGAAGCTGGGGCTGTATGGCAGTCGGGCAAAATATCATCAAACCATTAGTAGATACTATTAAAGATAACACGGTAGTCGTTGCATATTATCCTGATCAACGTTGGTTACAACATTCTACGTGGGTCAATACTTCTTTAGAGGCATAAACTTAAAATTCAAAATAGATGTGAATCGGCAATTATTCGATAGTTGTCGATTCGCGATATCCGAAGAATATTGAATCATCTTATATTCAACAACTCACTGCGATTTCATCCTTGCAATTGAATTCTGTAATATATGATAGCTGACCATAGAGTAGAGTGAGGCCATCCTTGCCGCATGTCAGTCGCTTTGATGACGAGAGTTTTGCGAGGTGACACATTGGAATGTGCTATAGGCTTGAGTTCTTGTCTGTAAAACAACTGCCTCACTTTACTTATCTCCTCCTGCAATCTCCCTATCTAAAAATTCACTTTCTATTTTACTTCTCATGAAGAGTCAAAAAAAATCCTAAAAGCAACTTCAATTTAACAACAATTATATTAAGTTTAAAAAATTCATCTTACTACTTTCACCCACATAAAAAAATAATTCTACTTAATACTTGAATAAGCAGATCGAGTCTGCTCTACTATTTGTAGAAATAATAAAAAAGGGGTGAAAGATTATGCTACGACGTCATTTAAATTCCCATTATAAACCCCAAAAAAAACTACATCTCGTCTCAGAATCCGAGCAACGTTTGGAAATTTCTGAAGATCAGGATGCCAAAACAGAATTCAAATATCGTTCTGAAACCTCTTCTGATTCTAGGAGAAATGTCCAATACGCTGTTCTGCAATGGCCCGATGGTATGCTCACCATTCCAAGATGGTTTCATTTAGGCATTGATCTTGCAAAACGAAATGGTCTGCATCCCACAAGCCAAGGTCCTCTTATTGATTATACTGCACAACATCATCCTTTTACATTCATGCTAATTAGTACACTCACTATCATGTCAGCCGCTGCTGGACTCGACTGCTGGAAAGAAGAAAATTATAATCGCGAAGTCCTGCATGAAAAAAATAAAGCGAAACATGAGAGAAACTATCAGCTTATTCAAGATGAATTTCAAAAGAAATTACGCGAGTCTGAGCTAAATGAAGATGAATTCATTGCTAACTTAAATAAAAAAATTCGCGACACTGACCATCAAACCGAAAATGAAAAAAAATTCTTTGCTAAATTTAAAAATGCTACTATCATTAAAGACAAACACAATAAAATAGTGGTAGATTTTTCAACTGAATTTAAACCGATTAATAGTTCATTAGCCTTACTCGATACGTCCTTTCTTTCTGCCTTTTATTATTGGGATGCATGGATTATCATGGTTTGCGCAACTGGTTTATGGGTAGCTGGCATCCCTTTATGCTCACTCTCTGTAAGCTTTATTCTACCAGTGTCTATAGCTTGTATAGGCTATCTAGCACCTAAAGCTTACCATTGGGCTAAACACAAATTTTTTAACCCTGAAAGAATTAAAACAGCAGAAGAAGAAGTCAATGCAGATTCTTTGCTAGAGTATGTATTAAAAATGAAAACTGATTTTGATGTTCCTGTCAAAACCGGCAATGAAACCTTGTTTAAATTTCATGCAGTTGCTGTAGGTCTTGTGAGTGGAATATTAAAATCTCAGTATATTTTATGGATATTTTCCGATAGATTTTCCTGTTTACTCAATTTTACCAATGAGCTCGGATGTGTATCTCTTTTGCTCGGATGCCTATTATCTTACAAAGCGTACTGCGATAAATATAATGAAATTGAAAATACAATTAATCTAAAGGATAACTCTGATTTAGGAGATGATCTACTTTTACTGTCCGAAAATGATTTTGCCGATGAAAAAAATAGAACACAACCCATTCTTGTAAAAAATAATGATAACACATACAGCCTGTGGGGTTATAAAAAAGGAGAATGGCAACTAACATTACTGAATGATTTTACTCCCCCTATAGAATGGGGTGACAAGACGAAAGTCCATGTTTCTCCTGAAACGGATATCTTTGAAACGTTAAAAGTAGGTCATAGCTTTAAGAATATAGACCTTCTTAAAGAAGAAATTAAGCAATTAAAGCAAAAATTAAATGATTATCATGAAGAACATGAAAATCAACTTGTTCTTTATTTTGAAAAGCTAGGAAAAGATGAAAGAGCATTCGTAAATACACTCGGCTATCTTGCTTATGATTATTCAATGACAGCTGCATTTATTGCAAGAATATGTGTGATAGCAAATGTCACTTCACCTTTTGTACCTGCATTTCTACATCTAGCTTCGCTAGCCGCTGTACTATCAAATCCTGCATCACTGGCAATAATTGCACTTACCTCAATAACTTGGGCTGGATTTAGGTGTTATGTCAGGCATCAAGAAAATGTGGAAAAAGATTTATTAGAAGAAAAAATAAAAAATACGCCACAAAAATATGAACATTTAGCGGCAGAAAAAATAGTATTACAAAAACGTGTAGATAATATCAAAAGTACGGTATCTTTTATTCCGCGTTTTGGGTTATCGCGGTTAGGGATTTTTAGTACGTGTTGTGCTAAAGAATCTTCTAACATTATAGAAGGTTCCCCATCATCCACACTTAACTTTAAGCATAAATAAAAGCTCACCACTGCCGTCACCCCGCAGATGTTGCGGGGTCTCTGGGCTTGCAAACATAGTAACAGCAGCATTCATATCCATCACTTGAGTTATACCATTAGCTTTTTTATTTTTAAAATTCGTTCATAAGATTCATCAATACGCCACTCAGCAATCTGCCCCGCCTGTACAGCATCATAAATAATATCCACAATTTCCTGTGGATCTTGTGGTGTAGCAACTAATTGATTTCCAAAAACCAATATATCAGCGCCCGCATTCACCGCCAATTTAACTGCCTCTGCCAAACCATACAAACCAGTAATTGCATTCATTTGCATATCGTCTGTCACAACAACTCCATTGAAGTTTAATGTCTTACGTAATAAACCCGTTGTAACCAAAGCAGAAATACTCGCAGGATGACTATCATATTTTTTATTAACGACATGTGCCGTCATCACCATGGAGTAGTCTTCTGGATTTTTTAATAAATCTCGATATGGATCCAACTCATACTCTTTCCAAGTATCAGTCACATCAACAAATGAACTACTATGTGTATCTTCAGTCGAACTACCATGTCCTGGGAAGTGCTTAAAAGCACACAAAATGCCATGATCATGATGTGCTTTAGCAAATATCCTAGCGTAATCAGCGACTTTTTTCGGATCTGAAGAATAACTACGCTCTAACTTACCAATCACAGGATTCTCAGGATTAACATTAACATCCAAAACAGGCGCAAAGTTGAGATTAATCCCAGCCGCTTGTAATGTTGCAGACATTCTCCCTGCTTCCCTCGCAGCCTCGTCAAAAGTACCACTGCCTATCGTAGCAGCCGATTTCGTTTTAGGAAAACCATACGCTTCCTTTAAACGATTCACCTTTCCACCTTCATAATCAATACTAATAATTAAACGTGATAAATCATTTTGATTATTGATGGCCGCTTGATTTGCATACATTTGTAATTGCTGCGTCAATGCGTTGAGTTGTTCTGGAGATTGAATATTACGATCTGCTAAATGCGTCTGAAAATTGTAATCAAATAAGATAACCCCACCTATACTTTGTGCCAATATAGATTTAACAATAGGATGATCCGGTTTAATCTCTAAGCCATTGAAACCGACCAAAATCATTTGGCCAATTTTTTGTTTCAAGGTGATGGCTTTTGACATAACTTGATATTTCAATACATGATTTGATTTCTTGTTGCAATATGACCGCTCACTCAACTGTCGTCATTGCGAGCGTGAGCGAAGCAACCTAGGCTTTTGATAGCTGATTAGAACTAAAGCAGCATTTAAAGACTAGGTTGCTTCGCTCACGCTCGCAATGACGGTGACAGGTCAGACTCTTAGGCTAAAGGTATATAACCCAATTAATCTAACATCCCATACTGCTTTAATTTCTTACGCAATGTCCCGCGCGAAATACCCAATATTTGAGCCATTCGAACTTGATTGTAATGCGTGTGATTGATTAGCACTTCAAGCAAAGGACGTTCAATTTCTTCAAGTAAAATAGAATAAAAATCGACCGGCTGCTCATTGCCAATATTGGTGAAGTAATTCCGTAATGTATCTTTAACGGCTTGTTTCAAGGTAATGCTGTTCAACGTTTCTAGTAGTGCTGTATTACTAATCATACTAAACTCCCTTTAACGGTACGTTTGACTTCCTTATTTGCTCTTATTATTACTCTAATCATTTGCATGTTGGCCTGCATCTTATCAAAACATTTAATGAAATTCTACCCATAATGTCAATTTATTGCATTATGGGTAGCTCTTAATTTAGAGACAGATTACTTGTTGTTATCAACTTGTTCTTTAAGACCTTTACCTGCCTTAAAGTAAGGCACCGTTGCGGCCTTGATCTGCATTTCCTCTTTTGTTTGAGGGTTACGTACTTTACGAGCGGCGCGTTCTTTAACACCGAAGTTACCAAACCCAACTAGAGAGACTGAATCTCCTTTAGCCAATGTTATTTCAATGCTACTTAACATTGCAGCAACCACTTTCTCTGTGGTGGCAACAGCCAACTCAGATTTAGCTGCTATATAAGATATCAGTTGAGATTTATTCATAAAACTCCTTACTTCATTAAAAAGGAAATAACCTTCTTTCCATCAATTTTTAAGCATTCACTTCTTCAGCTTCCTGATCTTGCATTTCCATCTCATCTTTAGTCTTTGAAACGTCTTGAGCGGACATTGCTTGCTTAGTTGATTTTAATTTTTTAGGTAATTTTTTTTGCACTTCTGTTTTTTTTGTTTTTTTGCTTTGTTTAATTGTCACTGGACCATTCAGCGCCAAAATCGCAGCTTGTTTCTCAGAAAGAAGAGCTGTTGATTGACTTATAACTTCAGCCTCTGATGTTAATTTAGAGATGGTTTGATCTATCTTATTAAATACTTTTTTAGCAGCGGTGAGTTTTTTAGCTGTTGATTGCTTGGTTAACGCAGCGTTTGCTATTTTCTTCTTTTTTTCTGCTTTCTTAAGCGCAGCTGTTAATTTGCCAGCTTGCTTTTTTAAAACGGTTAGTTCTTTCTTAATTTGTTTTGGAAGCTGCTTTAAGATTTTCGCTACAGTCAACGAAGTCAATTTTGATTTTCGTTTAACTTTAACGCTGACCTTTTTTGCTTTTTTTGTTAGTTTTTTGCGCGCCATCTAGATAATCCTCATTCATAAATTTAAAGGTGGTAGAATTTACCATTCTTTCATCAAGAAAGTCTACACTCATGTTAATTGATTTCGTAATAACTGTATTAACGAGGTTGATTTTAAGAACAGAAGTTATTACAGTACATGTTTAGTTGTTTAGAGTACTTATTTGTGGAAAATATATAATGTTTTTTTATAAGCTGAAAAGTGTGATGAAAATCCAATCCTTGAGTCGTTCACTACTTATCCCCCATATCATTCCGTAGGAGTATTACATGAGTAATTTAACTTTAAAAGAACAACTAGCTGCATTAGCGCTAGGTTCACCTACTCCACCTGTCTCTTCAGAAACTATTAAAAAAGCACCTCAAAAAATACAAGTACAAGTAAAAAATGCTGTTAAACAAAAACCGGCTTGGCTTGAGCACGCACAATATGGTGTTGAACTTTTAAAAGCACATTTTCCAACATGCTTTAAAGAAATGCAGGCCATTCAACCACTAAAAATTGGGATTAAGCAAGACCTAGTCATACGCTTAGGCAGCATCGAAAATATTGTACTTAATGATAAAGCCTGTATGGTAAGCAGTCTTTCTTATTATGTAAGCTCTCCATCCTACCTTAAGAATGTCATAGAAGGTGCGACACGTATAGACTTGGATGGCAAGCCGGTTGGAGTGGTTTCAGCAGAAGAAGCACAGTACTCGGTTGAGTCTCGCCAAGCGAAATTACAAAAAAAAGCGAAGCCTAGGAAACAAGCGCCAGCAACAAAAACAGCCTAAACCCCATACCTTAATTTCTCTATACATTAGATGTATCTCATCGCGCCCAAAACGGCACGTACTCAGTCGCCTTTCTTAATTCCGCTCTATTTGCATCACAACGTTCATCTAATTTCCCTAACAATTTCCAAAACCTCACACCATGTGACATCACCTTGGTATGACACAACTCATGCAACATCACATGTTTCACTAAATGCGGAGGCAAAAATAAAAGTCTACAACATAAACTAATATTTTTATCACTAGAACAACTGCCCCAGCGCGTTTTAGTATATCTAAAGCTCAACTGACCAAACGGTAAACCATACTCAGATGCTAGCATCTCCAATTGCCCACTTAAGTGTCGTTCTGCTATTGTCTTCAGCCATTCCTTTAAACTACGTATACAATGAAGTTGATTTGTAATGTCACCCAATAACTTAATTTGCCTACTTTGGTTTGCTATACAACGAATTCTAGAAACACCTGTTCCTACATACAACACTTCCCACGTTTGCTCTATGGCTCGTAATGCTAAACTTGCTGGTAATTCCAGAGGCACGATCACACGCGTTTCTTCAGCATGCAGCAAACGTTGCCAATGGCGTATGATCCAAGCTTTTTTTTGTTCTAGGAATTTGTCGATTACTGTTTGGGATACACGCTTCAAACCGGGTACTACAACTTCTAATCCTTTAGTAGAGATTCTGACTTGTAAGTATTTGGCTTTTTGGCTATATCGGAGGGTGTAGTCGGGTATAGTCATTTTTGCTTTACTTCATCTTCTATATAGGAGTTTAAGGATAGTCGAATTTTTAGTTTGGTTAAAGGGTGGGGTTTTATGAGTATCGGAGAATTTTGGTGGTGAGAAGCAAAAGATGGGGCAGGGGCTGCGATTGAGTTAAGAGGTCTGGGGGTTAATGC
>DHJK01000104.1:2630-2814 GCA_002404295.1 Legionellales bacterium UBA4722 | reverse complement strand
TAAGAAGAGGAAGCCAGAAGAACAAAAGCTTTTTAAGCGGCGGCTGTTCAACTGGCATAGTAAGCGCACCGACCCAGTGTTACAAGCACATAGGTCAGTGCTAGCCACATTCACCTGTCTTAGGAGGCAAACATGGTTAAACGAAGTTTAACGGTTTCACTACGCTCAAGCAATCCCGTTCCGC
>DHJK01000104.1:1102-2529 GCA_002404295.1 Legionellales bacterium UBA4722 | reverse complement strand
TTCATGCAGATTATCAGCTAGAGCTTTCTACTGTAACAGGTTTGGGTTTGACTGCGATTTTAGCAGAAGGCAGCCGAATTCGGTCTTGTAGGCCGCATTTTGCCACTTTTTTGCGTTACCGCAATTTTACCCGGCACACAGACAGGCTTGAACAGTTATCGCATGCGATTGCCTCAATCATTTGCAATTCAATTTATCCTTTTAAGAAGGTCGGCTTTCCGTTTTATTACGATAGCTTTTTGACGGCCTTGGCCAATACATTGAAATCGCCTGATAGCGGTTTAAATGCAGGGGTCACGAAAGGGATAAAAAAAATTATGCAAGACTTATTTGAGCAGTGCAGCTAAACCGACGGCATCGAGCCTGTTGGGTGATGGTGCTGGCAGGCTTGGGTGCGATTGCATTGTTTTGCAAAAAAACGAATGACAAAATCGTCAGATAATAACGCATAACCTAAAATCAGTATTAAAAGCAGGGTGATTATTGATGTTTAAAGAAAAAGAATCCATTAAACAATCTACATCTACGGTGACTCAGCCGCATGATAAGCTTGTCAAAAGACTATTATCTAATCCAGAAACAGCAAAAGATATATTAAGTCTGTACTTGCCACCACAAGTGGTAGCTTTAGTTGATTTAAATAATCTATCACTAGAAAGAGATAGTTTTATAGATGACGAGCATCGTGCCTTTGCTGTTGATCTCCTATATAAAACGACATTTGATGGCGAAGAAGGCTATCTTTGGATACTCTTAGAGCATCAACGAAAAGATGATCCCTGGCTGCCCGTGCGTATTTTTAAATATATGGCTACCATCTGGGATCATATCCGTAAGACGGGCAAATCAACTCATATTCCATTGATTTTCCCCGTGATTCTCTATAATGGAGACCGGCCTTATTCGCATACTCTCACTTTCAAAGATATGATTGAACCAGAAGCCTCTAGAAAATTATTTGAATCCTATTTTAAAACTCCTTTTTGTTTAATAGATTTGACCATTATTAAAGACGATGTACTTAGAAAACAGGTTGAACACCATGTGAGAGGTGCGGCTTTGCTGATGACACTAAAGCATATCTTTGATAAAAACATACAAATAATATTCGAAGAGCTCCTACTTGCCCCTTTTAAACAGCTTGATCGCGCTGGTAGTAGAGATGACTTGATAGATTTGATATATTATCTGTTAAATGAAGGCCGGTTTTTACATAAAGATAGGTTTCAGACAATTATTTCTCAAGATTTTTCTGAAGAAGTGGAGGGGAAAGTGGCGACTATTGCACAACAATTACAAGCTCGCGGGTTTGAAGAAGGCCTGGAAAAGGGTCGGGAACAGGGCCGGGAACAGGGTCTGGAGCAGGGTCTGGAAAAAGGTAGAGAAAAAGAAAAAATCAATTTCGCCGAACGTCTGTTATCTGAAGG